>DASTHP010000338.1:0-7572 GCA_035718125.1 Burkholderiales bacterium
GGTGGCGCTCGCCCGCGGGCTGCTCGACGACCCGCGCTGGCCCTGGCACGCGGCCGAGCGCCTGGGCGTAAAGCTCGCGCTGCCGCCGCAATACGCGCGCGCGCACCACGAGCTGTGGCCGGGCGCGCAACTCGCGCGCCCACGCGAGACCGCGTAGGCTTTCAGTGAACAGGCGGCATTTCATCGGTGCCGCTGCCGCGCTGGGCCTCGCGCCCTTTGCCGTGCGCGCGCAGGCGCGGTCGCCGCGCTACGCGGACATGCACAGCCACATCGCCATGTGGGGCAAGGACGCCGCGACGCAGAACATCCGCGCCAGCATGGAGCAGGGCGACATGCTGCTGGTGGCGCGCAAGTACGTGGCGGATGGGCAGGTGATTCGCCTCATGGCGGGGGGCTATGGCGTGCACCGCAGTGCGGCGCCCGGCGAACTGGCTGCCAACTTCGACAAGAACGTGCCGCTGATGCGCGCGCGCCACCGCCGCGAGGGTTTGGTGGAGGTGTTGTCTGCCGCCGACCTGGAGCGCGTGCTGCGCGAGCGATCCCCCGCCATCGTGCTGTCCTCGGAAGGCGCGGACTTCCTCGAGGGCGACCTCAAGCGCCTGCAAGCCGCGCGTGCGCTCGGGGTGGTGCATCTGCAGATCGTGCACTACCGCGTCTCGGAGGTCGGCGACATCTGCACCGAGCGGCCGGTGCATGGCGGCCTCACCGCGTTCGGCAAGGAGGTGGTGGCGGCGTGCAACCGACTCGGCATCCTGGTGGACGTCGCGCATTGCACTTCGGCCGGCATCGAGCAGGCGCTCGACATCTCCGCGAAACCCCTGGTCTCCTCGCACGGTTTCGTGGCGGACTTCCAGCCCAGCCACACCATGGACGGCGCGCGCGCGCGCGGGCTGCACCTGCCGGTGGCGCGAAAGATCGCGGCCAAGGGTGGCGTGGTCGGCTTCTGGGCGCTCGGCCAGCAGTTCCGCTCGCTCGGCGGCATGGCTGACGCCGTGATCGACGCAGCGCAGAAGCTCGGCGCGGAGCATGTTGGCATCGGCAGCGACCTCGCCGGCATGCCGACGACGGTGATGCGCACCTACGCGGAGTTCGCCGAGCTGGGCGAGCTCCTGAACAAGCGCGGCGTGAAGGGCGAGGACCTCGACAACATCCTCGGCATGAACTACGTGCGCGTGCTGCGGCAGGCGCTCGCCGCCTAGCGTCCTCCCGCAGGTTCCCCGCCTACAGTCCGAGGTAGGCCTGGCGCACGCGGTCGTCGCGCAGCAGCTCTGCGCCGGTGCCGCTCATCGCCACGCGGCCGTTCTCCAGCACGTAGGCGCGGTGCGAGATCTTGAGCGACACGGCGACGTTCTGCTCCACGAGCAGCACCGTCAGGCCGCGCTCGTTGAGCAGGTGGATGGTGTGCAGCACGTCCTTCACGACGAGCGGCGCGAGGCCGAGCGAAGGCTCGTCGAACATGATGAGCTCCGGCTGCCCCATCAGGCAGCGGCCGATGGCGAGCATCTGCTGCTCGCCGCCGGAGAGCGTGCCGGCGAGCTGGGTGCTGCGCTCCTTGAGCTTCGGGAACATGCCGTACACCTCGGCGAGCGTCGCCTTCGCCTTGGCGCGCGCGCGCGGCAGGAGCGCGCCCATCTCCAGGTTCTCCTCGACCGTGAGCGTGGGGAACACCTGGCGCCCTTCGGCCACCTGGCCGATGCCGAGGTTGCAGATCTGGTGCGACGCCAGCTTCGTGGTGTCGCTCCCCTTGAAGGTGATGCGCCCGGCGCGCGCGCGCTCGATGCCGGCGATGGTGCGGATGAGCGAGGACTTGCCGGCGCCGTTGGCGCCGACGATGGCGACGATCTTGCCCTGCGGCACCTCGAGCGACACGCCCGCGAGCGCCTGCGCGTCGCCGTAATAGAGGTCGAGGTTCTCTACGGTGAGCATCGCGCTATTCAGACTTCCGCTTCCTCGCCGAGGTAGCACTCGAGCACGGCGGGGTCGCGCACCACCTCTTCCGGCGTCCCGCGCGCGATGATCTTCCCGTAGTTCAGCACCACGATGCGCTGCGCGAGGGCCATCACCGCGCGCATCACGTGCTCGATGAGCAGGATGGTCAGGCCCTCGGCGCGGTTCAGCTCGCGGAACACCGCCACCATCTGGTCGCACTCGGTGGGGCGCAGGCCCGCCATCACCTCGTCGAGCAGCAGCAGCCGCGGTCGCGTGGCGAGCGCGCGCGCCACTTCCAGGCGCTTGCGATCGGGCAGCGTCAGCGACGAGGCGGGCAGGTCGCGCTTTGGGGCGAGGCCCAGCCTTTCCAGGATCTGCGCCGCGTGCACCTTCGCCGCCGTCACGCGCTTTTCCCTGAGCAGGGCGCCGACGACGACGTTGTCGAGGACCGAAAGGCCCGCGAAGGGCTTGACGATCTGGAAGGTGCGGCCGATGCCGGCGGCGCAGATCTGGTCCGGGCGCAGGCCGTGCACTGGTTTCCCGTCGAACAGGATCTCGCCCTCGTCCGGTGCGTAGACGCCCGCCACCATATTGAAGATGGTGGTCTTGCCCGCGCCGTTGGGGCCGATGAGGCCGTGGATGGCGCCGGGCGCCACCTCGAAGCTCGCGCCGGTCACCGCCTTGAGGCCGCGGAAGGACTTGGAGATGCCGCGCAGCTCGAGCGCGCTCATCGGCGCAGCCCGAGCTTCTTGGCGATCGGCGGCCACACGCCGTCGGGCAGGAACATCACCACCAGCAGCAGGCAGATGCCGTAGAACACCTGCTTCACGCCGGGGACGTCGATGCCAAGGCGCAGCATCACTTCGCGCAGGCCCTCGGCCAGGCCGGTGAGCAGGAAGGCGCCGACGATCGGCCCCACCAGCGTGCCGATGCCGCCGATGATCGGGCCGAGGATCAGCTCGATGGAGCGCGAAATGTGGAAGATCTGCTCGGGGAACAGGTTGTTGTAGTAGAAGGCGAACATCACGCCGGCGAGCGCGGTCATGGCCGACGAGATAACCACGGCGGCCATCTTGTAGCGGAACAGGTTCACGCCGAGCGCCTCCGCGGCCTCGGGGCTCTCGCGGATGGCGAGCCAGTAGTAGCCCAGGCGGCTGCGCAGCAGCGCGTGGCACAGCACGAACGCGCCCGCGGTGAGCGCCAGCATCAGGTAGTAGAACATCGTGGGGCTGCCGCGCAGGTTCCACAGGTCGTTGGTCGTGTAGTTGGCGACCGGCAGGAAGAAGCCGGAGGAGCCCTGCACCCAGCGGAAGTGGTCGAAGCCGATGCGCGCGAACTCGGCGAAGGCGATGGTGAGGATGGCGAAGTACACGCCCGCCACGCCGAAGCGGAAGGCGAGGAAGCCGATCGCGGCGCCGGCGAGCATGGAGATGCCGATCGAGGCGCCGAGCCCGATCCAGGGGCTCACGCCGAAGTGCACATACAGCGCGGCCGCCGCGTAGGCGCCGAGGCCCACGTACAGCGAATGCCCGAGCGACAGCTGTCCGGCAAAGCCCATCATGATGTTCCAGGCCTGGCCGACGAAGGCGAAGTACAGGATCAGGAAGCCGACGGCGAGCAAATAGCCGCCGGCGAACGCAGGGAACACGAGGAGCAGCAGGAACAGCGCGGCGAGCAACACGAGGGCGCGGCGCGGCACGCCCTCGGTGAGGCGGCCGATCATGCGGCCTTCCTGCCGAGGATGCCCTGCGGGCGGAACAGCAGCACCAGCACCAGCAGCGCGAAGGCGAACATGCTCTTCGCCGACGGCGTGAACAGTACGCCGCCGAGCGCCTCGGTCAGGCCGATCAGCACCCCGCCGAGCAGGGCGCCGGGCATCGAGCCCAGGCCGCCGGTGATGACGATGACGAAGGCGAGCAGGGTATAGGCGGGGCCGATGGACGGCGTGACGTCGATCACCGCCATCAACATGGCGCCGGCCGCGCCCACGCAGGCGGCACCCAGGCCGAAGGTCAGCGCGTAGAGGTGCTTGACGTTCAACCCGACCACCAGCGCGCCGTGGTAGTTGTCGGCGCAGGCGCGGATCGCCTTGCCGAGCAGCGTATAGCGGAAGAACGCGAACAGCGCCGCGGCGACGACGAGCGCGGCGGCCGCCGCGTACACCTTGGCGGCGTCCACGATGAGCGGGCCCAGCTGGAAGCTGTCGAACGAGTAGCGGGTGCGGATGCCCTGCGCGTCGGGGCCGAAGACGATGAGCTGCGCGTTCACCAGGATCAGCGCCACCGCCACCAGCAGCATGAACTGGCTGTGCTCGGGGCGGTTGATGAACGGGTTGATGAGCCCGATTTGCAGCAGGTAGCCGAAGACGAGCAGCGCTGCCGCGATCGGCACCAGCGCGACCAGGGGGTCGAGGCCCAGCGTGGTGAACAGCAGCAGCGCGAGGTACATGGCGAGCGTCATCATCTCGCCGTGCGCGAAGTTCACCACGCGCACCACGCCGAAGATCACCGACAGGCCGAGCGCCATCAGCCCGTAGACCAGGCCGGTCAACAGGCCGCCGGCGGCGACGTTGAGGTAGATCTCGACCGGCACGCGCGGCTCCGCGGGCGCCCGGGGCTAGGGAGCCTCCGGCTCCCTAGCGCTTGTCGTAGGGCCTCAGCGGCAGTTCGGGCTTGGCGTTCGAGGCGGCCTGCGGCGCGACCACGACCAGCTTGCCGCCGCGGTTCTGGATCGCGGAGTTCTTCAGCTTGTCGTTCTGCCCCTTGGCGTCGAACTTGATGCCGGGCCCGGTGCTGACGTTGTCCTTGATGTCGGTGGCGCGGATCGCGTCGGCGAGCGCCTTCGGGTCCGCGGAGCCGGCGCGCTTGAAGGCGTCGGCGGCGATCAGCAGCGCCTCGAAGGTGTAGATGTGGTTGGTGTTGAGGTTGATCTCGGGGAACGCCTTGGTGTGCGCAGCCTCGAGCTGCTTGGCGAGCTTCTTGTTCGGGTCGTACCAGGGCACGAAGCTGATCGGCCCATCGCCGAGCTTGCCGAGCGTCTTCAGGTACTGGTCCTCATACCAGCCCGGGCCCATGCTAAGGACCGCCGAGGGCGTCCAGCGCTGCTTGACCAGCTCGCGCGTGAGGAGGATCGCGTCGTTCAGCCGGCTCACCAGGACCAGCGCCTCGGCGCCGCTCGCGCGGGCCTTGGTCACCTCGACCGAGAGGTCGCGCGCCGCCGGGTCGTAGGCGATGGTGTCCACCACCTTGTAGGGGATCGCGGGGAACTTCTGCATCACGCCGAAAAAGCCCTTTTGCATGGCGACGCCGAAGGTGTCGTTCACGTGCATGAACACCGCGGACTTGGGCGAGACGCCCGTCGCCTTGAACACCTCGAGCTGGTTGGCGAACGCATCGCCGAGGATCATCGGCGCCGTCGGGAAGTTGCGGAACACGAACTTGTAGCCCTGCTCGGTGATCGGCGGCGCAGCGGCGATGTTGATGACGAACGGGACGCCGCGCTGCTCCGCGACCTGCGCAATGGCCGTGGACTGTCCGGAATCGAAGGCGCCCACCAGCAATTGCGCGCCCTCGCTGATCAGGCGCTCGGCGCGCGAGCGCGCGATGTCCACGTTGGACTCGGTGTCGCCGTTCATGATCTCCAGGCCCGGCAGGCCGAGATCGCGCAGGATGCCGCCGGTGATGCCGACGACGCGATGGCAGTCCTGGCCGATGCCGGCCTGCACGCCGGAGCGCGGCAGCAGCACGCCGACCTTGAGCGTCTTGGCTTGCGCGCGCACGATGCCGAAAGGCGAAAGTGCGCTGAGCGCGCCCGCCGCGGCGAGCGCCTTGTTGAACTGGCGACGATTGGTGCGCTGCGTCATGAGATCCTCCTCCGGGAAGGGACGTGTTACCGGCGACTGTTATAGAGCATTACAATCGGCCGGTCAATGACGCGAAAGCTGCCTTCGCCGTATCGCCCGCGGGTGCTGGCGCCGATCCTGCGCGTGCCGGGGCTGGACTACGACGTGCTCGACGAGCTGCTGGGCTACGCCCTGCGCCGGGCGCAGGTCGGCATGTTCCTCGCTTTTCACGCGGCGACGCGGGGAATGGATATCACTCCGCCGCGCTTTACCGCGCTGGTCATCGTCGGCGCCAACCCCGGCATCGGGCAGTCGGTGCTCGGCAAGGTGCTCGGCATCGCGCGCTCGGGGGCGATGCTGCTCACCAACTGGATGGAGGAGCGGGGGCTCGTGGAGCGGCGCCGGCGTCCGCAGGACGCGCGCGCCTGGGGCGTGCACCTCACGCCGCGCGGCGAGCGCGTGGTCGCCGCCATGAAGCGGCGCGTCATCGCCGAGGACCGCAGGCGCGCGGGCGTGCTCGATGCGCGCGAACGGCGCGAGTTGTTGCGCCTGCTCAACAAGCTCGCCCGGTGAGCCGTTGCGCGCCTTGATCCGCCGCGGCCGATGACCCTCGGCGCGCCCCTGCGCAACGTGCCGCTGGGCGCGGCGGACGTCGCCGTGATGCGGCGCGACGACGGCGCGGTGTTCCTGCGCTCGCCGCACGTCCTCGGACCGTACCCGCTCAACCTGACCTCGCGCCTGGAGCGTTGGGCGCGCGAGATTCCCACCCGGACCTTTGCGGCTCAGCGCGACCCGGCGGGCGGCTGGCGCATGCTCAGCTACGCCGACGCGCACGCGCGCGTGCGCCGCCTCGGCGAGGCGCTGCTCGCGCGCGGCCTGTCCGCCGAGCGCCCGGTGGCCGTGCTTTCGGAGAACAGCCTCGAGCACCTGCTGCTCACGCTGGCGGCGCTGCACGTGGGCGTGCCGTGCGCGCCGGTCTCGCCCGCGTACTCGCTGCTGTCGAAGGATTACGCCAAGCTGCGCTTCGTCTTCGGGCTGGCGACGCCGGGACTGGTGTTCGCGCAGGACGAGGCGCGCTTTGCCGCCGCGATCGCAGCGGCCGTGCCCAAGGGCACCGAGGTCGTTTTCGGCGAGCGCTTCGCGGCACTGGAAGCGCTCGTGCCTTCTGCGCGGGTCGACGAGGCGCACGCACGCACCGGGCCCGACACGATCGCCAAGTTCCTGTTCACCTCCGGCTCCACGGGCCAACCGAAGGCGGTGATCAACACCCAGCGCATGCTGTGCGCGAACCAGCAGATGCTCGTGCAGTCGCTGCCGTACCTCGCCGAGGTGCCCCCGGTGCTGGTGGACTGGCTACCCTGGCACCACACCGCAGGCGGCAACCACAACGTCGGCATCGTCCTCTACAACGGCGGCACGCTGTACATCGATGGCGGCAAGCCGCTGCCCGGCCTGATCGACACCACGGTGCGCAACCTGCGCGAGGTGGGCCCGACCATCTATTTCAACGTGCCGCGCGGCTACGAGGCGCTCCTGCCGTACTTGCGCGAGGACGAGGTGCTGCGCAAGACCTTCTTCGGCCGCCTTGGCCTCCTGCAATATGCCGCTGCGGTGCTGCCGCAGCCCGTGTGGAAGGCCTACGAGGAGCTGGCCGTGCAGACCTGCGGCGAGCGCATCCTCTGGATCACGGGCTATGGCGCCACCGAGACCGCGCCCTTCCTCATGAGCACCAACCGCGGCGCCGCGCGCGCCGGCACCGTGGGCCTGCCGGTGGACGGCGTGGAGATGAAGCTCGCGCCGGT
>DASTHP010000339.1:0-7474 GCA_035718125.1 Burkholderiales bacterium
CGCACATGCTGGTTGTTGATGTGGTAGGAGGACTCGCCGTCGCGCTGCAGCACGCGCTTGACGGAAATCTCCGCGTACTGGCTCCACTGACCGCCCGCGCGGCCCAGCGAGTTGTCGAACACCAGCTCGACGCTCGCGCGCGCCAGCGGCTTGCGGTTGCCCGAGCCGTTGAAGATCACGTCCTGCATCGAGTCGCCGCGCAACGCGGCCGCGCGCGATTCGCCCAGCACCCAGCGCACGGCGTCGATGACGTTGGACTTGCCGCAGCCGTTGGGGCCGACGATGCCGACCAGCTGCCCGGGGAAGTGGATCGAGGTGGGATCGACGAAGGACTTGAAGCCGGAAAGCTTGATTTGTGTGAGTCGCACGGAACGTTTTCGCGTTTTGAAAATGATACCATCTGCGCGCTCGCATTCCGCCGCGTTCCGACGCGATTCCGATGCCATCGCGCCCCAGCCAGCGCCTGCAGACCTTCCGCAACCCGTCGCCGGAACGCGACTACCGCATTCAGATGACGATGCCGGAGTTCACGTGCCTGTGCCCGATGACCGGGCAGCCGGACTTCGCCACCCTGGAGCTCGACTACGTGCCCGACCGCCTGTGCGTGGAGCTGAAGTCGTTGAAACTGTACATCTGGTCCTACCGCAACCAGGGCGCGTTCCACGAAGCGGTGACCAACCGCATCCTGGACGACCTGGTGCGCGCCACGCGGCCGCGCTACATGCGGCTCACCGCGCGCTTCAACGTGCGCGGCGGCATCGCCACTGCAGTGGTCGCCGAGCACCGCAAGCGCGGCTGGAAAGCCGCGGCTTGAACCCGCTGCTGGGGCGCCTGCAGCCCTATCCGTTCGAAAAGCTGCGCGCGCTGATCGCCGGCGTGACGCCGAATCCGGCGCTGCATCCCATCAACCTGTCGATCGGCGAACCGAAGCATCCCACGCCCGGGCTGGTCAAGGCGGCGCTCGCCGGCGCGCTGGAGGGCCTCGCTGCCTATCCGGCGACCGCGGGGACGCCCGCGCTGCGCGAAGCGATCGCGTCCTGGCTCATGCACCGCTACGCCCTGGCCACCCTCGACGCCACGACGCAGGTCCTGCCCGTGAACGGCTCGCGCGAGGCGCTGTTCGCTTTTGCACAGACAGTGATCGATCCCGCCGGCGGCGCGGCGCGCGTCGCTTGCCCCAATCCGTTCTACCAGATCTACGAGGGCGCCGCGCTGCTCGCGGGTGCGCAGCCGGTGTTCCTCAACGACGGCATGGCCTTCGACGCGCTCGACTGGCGCGGCGTGCAGCTTGCCTACGTGTGCTCCCCGGGCAATCCCACCGGCCGCGTGCTCAAGCTCGAGGACTGGCGGCGCCTGTTCGAGCTCTCGGACCGGCACGGCTTCGTCATCGCCTCCGACGAGTGCTACTCGGAGCTGTATTACGACGAATCGAGTCCGCCGCTCGGCGCGCTGCAGGCAGCGCAGCAGCTTGGCCGCAGCGGCTTGGAGCGCGTGGTCGCCTTCTCGAGCCTGTCCAAGCGCTCCAACGCGCCCGGGATGCGCTCGGGCTTCGTCGCGGGCGACGCCGGCATCCTGAAGCGCTTCCTCCTGTATCGCACGTATCACGGCTCGGCGATGAGCCTGCCGGTGCAGCAAGCGTCCATTGCCGCCTGGGGCGACGAAGAGCACGTGCGCGCCAACCGCCGCCTGTACGCGGAGAAGTACCGTGCCGTGCTGCCCTTGATCGCGGCGCCGCTCGCCACCGCCATGCCGGAAGGCGGTTTCTACCTCTGGATGCGCACGCCGGGGGACGATGCCGCTTTCGCGCGCGAGCTGCTGCGTCAATATAATGTGCTGGTGCTGCCGGGAAGCTTCCTGGCCCGCGACGCGCACGGCGCGAATCCCGGCCGCCACCACGTGCGCATTGCGCTCGTTGCACCGCTCGCCGAATGCGTGGAGGCGATGCAACGCATCGGCCAGCTGGCGCGCAGCCTGTAGGGGAACAATGGACAACGCTCAATCCGTCATCGACCAGGCCTGGGAGAACCGGGCCTCCCTCAAGCCCTCGGCGGCCCCGCGCGAACTGCGCGACGCGATCGAGTGCGCGCTCGCCGGCCTGGATGACGGCAGCCTGCGCGTGGCCGAAAAACGCGGCGGCGCCTGGATCACGCACCAGTGGCTGAAGAAGGCGGTGCTGCTGTCCTTCCGCCTCGAGGACAACCGCCTGATGCCGGGTGCCTCCACCCAGTACTACGACAAGGTGCCGGGCAAGTTCGCGGGCTACGGCGAGGCGGATTTCGCGCGCGGCGGCTTTCGCGTCGTGCCGCCGGCGATGGCGCGGCGCGGCGCCTTCGTG
Source organism: Burkholderiales bacterium (assembly GCA_035718125.1). Taxonomy (GTDB): domain Bacteria; phylum Pseudomonadota; class Gammaproteobacteria; order Burkholderiales; family SG8-39; genus JAABQT01. The sequence continues at coordinate 2,336 of DASTHP010000339.1, forward strand.
GCGAAGAACGTGGTGCTGATGCCCTCGTTCGTCAACATCGGCGCCTACGTCGACGAAGGCACCATGGTGGATACCTGGGCCACCGTCGGCTCCTGCGCGCAGATCGGCAAGAACGTGCATCTGTCGGGCGGCGTGGGCATCGGCGGGGTGCTCGAGCCGGTGCAGGCCAACCCGGTGATCATCGAGGACAACTGCTTCATCGGCGCGCGCTCGGAAGTCGTGGAAGGCGTGATCGTCGAAGAGAACAGCGTCCTTTCGATGGGCGTGTTCATCGGCCAGAGCACCAAGATCTTCGACCGTGAGACGGGCGAAGTGCTCTACGGGCGGGTGCCCGCGGGGTCAGTGGTGGTGGCCGGCACGATGCCCTCGGGGGACCGCAGTTGCGCGCTGTACTGCGCGGTCATCGTCAAGAAGGTGGATGCCAGGACAAGGGCCAAGACCAGCCTGAACGAACTTCTGCGCGGGGATTAAACTAGCGGGGTTGGGCTACCCGGGAGGTGTGCGATGTCGGCAATGAAACGCCTGTTCCAGCTGATGGCCGATAAGAAGGCGTCGGATATCTTTCTGTCCATCGGCGCGCCGATCAACATCAAGATCAACGGGGTGGCGATGCCGGTCAACCAGACCGTCCTCACCGCGAGCGCCGTGCAATCCCTGCTCTATGAGGTGCTGAACGAGCACCAGGTGCGCGAGTTCGAGGAGGAGCTCGAGTTGAACACCGCCTACACCCTGGAGGGCGTGGGCACCTACCGGATCAGCGCCTTCCGCCAAAAGGGCACGCCGGCGGTGGTGGTGCGCTACATCCCGGGCTCGGTGCCGCCGCTGGATTCCCTCAACCTGCCGCCCGTGCTCAAGGAAGTGGTGATGCAGAAGCGCGGGCTGATCCTGATGGTGGGCGCCACCGGCTCGGGCAAGTCGACCTCGCTCGCCGCGATGATCGACTACCGCAACGCCGAGAAGTCCGGCCACATCCTGACGCTGGAGGACCCGGTCGAGTTCATCTTCAAGAACCGCAAGTCGATCGTCAACCAGCGTGAGGTCGGCACTGACACCAAGGCGTTCCCGGTCGCGCTGAAGAACGCGCTGCGCCAGGCGCCGGATGTCATCCTGATCGGCGAGATCCGCGACCGCGACACGATGTCGATGGCCCTGCAGTACGCGCAGTCGGGCCACCTGTGCATGGCCACGCTGCACGCCAACAACAGCTACCACGCCATGAACCGGATCATCAGCTTCTATCCGCTGGAGAACCGGCCCACGCTGCTGCTCGACCTGTCGGCTTCGCTGCAGGCCATCATCTCCCAGCGCCTGGTGCGCACCAAGGCGGGAACGCGCAAGCCGGCCGCCGAGGTGCTGCTCAACACGCGGCATATCTCGGAGCTGATCGAGCGGGGCGAGATCAACGAGATGAAGGAAGCCATGGAGAAGAGCATGGCGCCCGGCTCGCAGACCTTCGAGCAGTCGCTGTTCAAGCTGTTCATCGAAGGCGACATCACCCAGGACGAGGCGATGCTGAACGCCGACTCGGCCACCAACATGCTGTGGCTGATCAACCAGGCCACCGCCGGCCAGATCACCAGCGGCCAGGTCCCCGTGCTGCCCGCCGCCGGCGACAAGGACGGCGAGAAGAAGGAAGGCCTGCTGGCGGGCGGCAAGGGCGAGGCCACCTTCACCAACTTCAAGATCGACGCCAACGCCTGAGTTGAACCCGGCGCTCGAACTCACCCGGGAGCTGATCGCCCGCAAGTCCGTCACGCCCGCAGACGCCGGCTGCCAGGCGTTGCTGGCGGCGAGGCTCGCCGCGTCCGGCTTTCGCTGCGAGGATGCCAGCGTCGGCGGCGTGACCAACCTGTGGGCGCGGCGCGGCACTGGCCGGCCGCTCGTCTGCTTCGCGGGCCACACCGACGTCGTGCCGACCGGGCCCCTGGAGCAGTGGCACTCGGATCCGTTCGTGCCCACCGTTCGCGAGGGCAAGCTCTTCGGCCGCGGCGCCGCCGACATGAAATCCTCGATTGCGGCGTTTGTCGTCGCCGCGGAGTGGTTCGTCGCCGAGCGTCCCGCGCACGCGGGCTCGATCGGGCTGCTGATCACCTCCGACGAGGAAGGCCCTTCCGTGGACGGCACGGTCCGCGTGGTGGAACGCCTGAAGCAGCGCGGCGAGACGCTGGATTACTGCATCGTCGGCGAGCCCTCCTCCGCCCGGGCGCTGGGCGACACGATCCGCGTCGGCCGGCGCGGATCGCTCTCGGCACAGCTGGTGGTGCGCGGCGTGCAGGGCCACGTCGCCTACCCGGAGCAGGTGAAGAATCCCATCCACCTGCTCGCGCCGGCGCTCGCCGAGCTGGCGGCCACCGAGTGGGACCGCGGCAACGCGGATTTCCCGCCGACCAGCTTCCAGGTTTCCAACCTCAACGCAGGCACCGGGGTGGAGAACGTGGTGCCGGGCAGCGCGGTGATGCTCTGCAACTTCCGCTTCTCGACCGCCAGCACGGAAGCTTCGCTGCGCGCGCGCTTCGAGGACGTGCTGCGCCGGCATCGCCTGGACTGCAGCCTGACCTGGACGCTCGGCGGCAAGCCCTTCCTCAGCGGCAAGGGACGGCTGCTCGAAGCCGTGCGCAGCGCGGTGCAGGCGCATACGGGCCGCACGCCGCAGCCCTCGACGGGCGGTGGCACCTCGGATGGCCGCTTCATCATCGACATCTGCCCGGAAATCGTCGAGCTCGGGCCGGTCAATGCCAGCATCCACAAGCTGAACGAGCACATCGAGCTCGCCGCGCTCGAGCAGCTGCCGAAGATCTATCTCGACATGCTGCGCGCGCTGCTGCCTTGACCCTGGGCGAGCTGGCGCGCGAGATCGAGCGGCGCCTGCGCAAGGCACGCCTGCACTACGGCCACGGCACCGCCAACCCGCGCGACGAGGCGGCGTTCCTCGTGCTGCGCGGTCTCGGACTGCCGTTCGAGTCGCCGGCGGACCGGCCGGTCAGCGCACGCGAGCAGGACCGTGTGGCGCGCCTTGTGCAACGTCGCATCCGCGAGCGCATCCCGCTGCCCTACCTGTTGCACGAGGCCTGGCTGGCGGGTGTGCCCTTCTACGTCGACCGCCGCGTCATCATTCCGCGTTCGCACATCGCGGCACTGCTGGCGCAGCGCTTGCGGCCGTGGCTGCGGCATCCCGTGCGCCATGCGCTCGACCTGTGCACCGGATCCGGATGCCTCGCGGTGCTGGCGGCGAAGGCGTTTCCACGCGCGCGCGTGGATGCGGCCGACCTCTCGCCCGGTGCGCTGGCGATCGCGGCGCGCAATATCGCGCGCCACCGCCTGCGCAGCCGCGTTCGCCTTGTGCGCTCGGACCTGCTGGCGCAGCTCGCGCGCCGGCGCTATGACCTCATCCTCAGCAATCCCCCCTACGTGAGCGCGCCCGCGATGCGCGCGCTGCCACGCGAGTACCGCTACGAGCCGCAGTTGGCGCTGGCGGGCGGCGCCGACGGCCTTGCGCTGGTGCGCAGGATGCTCGCGCAGGCTGCGGCGCACCTGCATGCGCAGGGGCTGCTGGTGTGCGAGATCGGCGACAACCGCAGGGCGCTGGAGCGCGCGTTTCCGCGCCTGCCGTTCGCATGGCCGCAGACCGCGGCGGGCAGCGGCGAGGTATTCGTGCTCGCGCGCGAGGAGCTCCTGCGCGCCGGGGATCTGGGGTGACCGATGGGACTCGAACCCACAACAACCGGAATCACAATCCGGGACTCTACCTTTGAGCTACGGTCACCGTTGATGCTGCAACTGTGGCCTGCCCGGCGGGACTCGAACCCACAACCCCCAGCTTAGAAGGCTGGTGCTCTATCCGGTTGAGCTACGGGCAGCCGCCGGGACAGCCACTGGTCGGGGTGGGGAGATTCGAACTCCCGACATCTTGCTCCCAAAGCAAGCGCGCTACCAGGCTGCGCTACACCCCGGAAAGGGCGCCAATGATACTCTTTTTTCGGCTTGCTGCTGGGGGGCTTTTCTGCTAAAAAGCACAACTCATTTTTTAGCCCGAAGCGGGAAATGGCACTCGAACTGAGCAGAAAGAACTTCACGCCCTACGCGCCGAAGAAGGGCGAGGACTACATGAACGCCAAGATGCGCTCGCACTTCCGCAAGATGCTCGAGCAGCTGAAGGCCGAGCTCTCGCAGGAGATCGACCGCACGGTGCACACCATGCAGGACGAGGCCACGGTCTTCGCCGATCCCAACGACCGCGCCAGCCAGGAGTCCGACATGGCGCTGGAGCTGCGCAACCGCGACCGCGAGAGAAAGCTGATCAAGAAGATCGACGAGACTATCGCGCGCATCGACGCCAACGAGTACGGCTACTGCGAGAGCTGCGGCGTGGAGATCGGCCTGAAGCGCCTGGAGGCGCGCCCGACCGCGACGCTGTGCATCGACTGCAAGACGCTGGACGAGCTGCGCGAAAAGCAGGTCGCCAAGTAAGCCTGCCGCAGGAATGAAGAAGGGGCGCCGTGGCGCCCCTTTTTTGTTGCGCGCGCGTCGCGCCCGCTAGGCTTGCTTCGCCGCCTCCGGCGCGCCGACCGCCTTCATCGACAGGCGCACGCGGCCCTTGTCGTCCGCCTCGAGCACCTTCACCTTCACGATCTGGCCTTCCTTGAGGTAGTCGGACACCGCGTTCACGCGCTCGTTGCTGATCTGCGAGATGTGCAGCAGGCCGTCGCGGCCGGGCATCAGCTGCACGATCGCGCCGAAGTCGAGCAGGCGCAGCACCGGGCCCTCGTAGATCTTGCCGACTTCGACGTCCGCGGTGAGTTCCTGGATGCGCTTTCTGGCCGCTTCGCCGCCTTCCGCCGCCACGCAAGCGATGGAGATGGTGCCATCGTCCTCGATCTCGATGGTGGTGCCGGTCTCCTCCTGGATGCCGCGGATCACCACGCCGCCCTTGCCGATGACGTCGCGGATCTTGTCGGGGTTGATCTTGATCTTGATGATGCGGGGCGCATAGGTCGAGAGCTCGGTGCGCGAGCCTTCGATGCCCTGCTTCATGACCTGCAGGATCTGCAGCCGGGCTTCGCGCGCCTGGTTGAGCGCCACGCGCATGATCTCCTTGGTGATGGACTCGATCTTCAGGTCCATCTGCAGCGCGGTGACGCC
>DASTHP010000340.1:0-3483 GCA_035718125.1 Burkholderiales bacterium
GGCCCTCTAAGACGTTTCGCGGCACCGCGTGCTGATCATCCCGGCAATCGACCTGAAGGACGGCCGCTGCGTGCGCCTGCAGCAGGGTGACATGTCGAAAGTCACCGTGTTCGGCGACGACCCGGTCGCCATGGCCAAGCACTGGTCGGCGCAGGGCGCGCGGCGCCTGCACATCGTGGACCTGAACGGCGCGGTCGCCGGGCGGCCGAAGAACGAGAAGGTGATCCGCGAGATGATCAAGGCGGTCGGCGAGGCCACGCCCATCGAGCTGGGCGGTGGCATCCGCGATCTCGACACCATCGAGAGCTATCTCGACGCGGGGGTGACGTATGTGGTCATCGGTACCGCTGCGGTGAAGAATCCCGGGTTCCTCTCGGACGCGGCCTACGCCTTCCCGGGCCACATCATCGCGGGCCTGGACGCCAAGGACGGCAAGGTGGCGGTCGAGGGCTGGTCGAAGATGACCGGGCACGACGTGGTGGATCTCGCCAAGAAGTACGAGGACTACGGCGTCGAGGCGCTCGTCTACACCGACATCGGGCGCGACGGCATGATGACCGGGGTCAACATCGAGGCGACGCTCAAGCTCGCGCAGGCGATCAAGATTCCCCTCATCGCCTCGGGTGGCCTGAACAGCATCAAGGACGTCGAGTCGGTGTGCCGCACGCTTGTGCCCGAGGGCGTGATCGGCGCGATTACCGGGCGCGCGCTCTATGAAGGCAAGATCGACTTCAAGCAGGCGCAGGCGGCGGCCGACAAGGCGCTCGGCAAGTAATGGGCCTCGCCAAGCGCGTCATCCCGTGCCTGGACGTGACCGCGGGCCGGGTCGTGAAGGGCGTGAACTTCGTGAGCCTGCGCGACGCGGGTGACCCGGTGGAAATTGCGGCGCGCTACGACGCCGAGGGCGCCGACGAGCTGTGCTTCCTCGACATCACGGCGAGCTCGGACGAGCGCGACATCCTGCTGCACGTCATCGAGGCAGTGGCCTCGCAGGTGTTCATTCCGCTCACGGTGGGCGGCGGCGTGCGCAAGGTCGACGACGTGCGCCGGCTGCTCAACGCGGGCGCCGACAAGGTGTCGATCAACACGGCCGCGGTGCAGGACCCCGCATTGGTGGCGGCAGCCTCGGGCAAAGTCGGCAACCAGTGCATCGTGGTGGCCATCGACGCGAAGCGCGCAGATCCGAAGCCGGGTGGCGACAAGCGCGTGGCGAGCGGCTGGGAGGTCTACACGCACGGCGGGCGCAAGCCCACGGGGATCGACGCGGTGGAGTGGGCGCGGCGCATGACGGCGGCGGGCGCGGGCGAGATCCTGCTCACCAGCATGGATCGCGACGGCACGCGCGATGGCTTCGATCTCGCGCTCACCCGGGCGGTGGCCGATGCGGTGAGCGTGCCGGTGATCGCCTCGGGCGGCGTCGGCACGCTGCAGCACCTCGCCGAGGGCGTGCTCGAGGGCGGCGCGGACGCCGTGCTGGCGGCGAGCGTGTTCCACTTCGGCGATTTCACGGTGCGCGCGGCCAAGGAGCACATGCGCACGCGCGGCATCGAGGTACGGCTGTGATGGAGTGGTTCGATCAGCTGCGCTGGGGCAAGGACGGGCTGGTCGCGGCCGTCGCGCAGGACGCCAAGAGCGGGCGCGTGCTGACGGTCGCCTGGATGAACCGCGACGCGCTCAAGGCGACGATGGACAAGGGCGAGGCGGTGTACTGGTCGCGCTCTCGCCGGCGCCTGTGGCACAAGGGCGAGGAGTCGGGGCACGTGCAGAAGGTTCTGGAGCTGCGCCTGGACTGCGATGCCGACGCGGTCCTGCTCAAGGTGGAACAAGCGGGCGGCATCGCGTGTCATACCGGACGCGAGAGCTGTTTTTTCCGAAGGCTGGATGACGGGAGGTGGGTGAGCACGGATCCGGTGCTGAAGGATCCCAAGCTCATCTACGGCGAAAAATGAAACTTGGACTGGCAGAGACGCTCGAGCGCATTGCCGCGACCATCGAGGCCCGCAAGGACGGCGACGCGGCGAAATCCTACGTCGCGGGGCTGCTCGGTCCCGACGAGGACGCGGTGCTGAAGAAGATCGGCGAGGAAGCGGCGGAAACCATCCTCGCCGCGAAGTCCGGCGACCGGCTGCACCTGGTGCGCGAGACGGCGGACCTCTGGTTCCACTGCCTCATCATGCTCGCGCGCTACGGTCTCGGCCCCGGCGACGTGCTGGCGGAGCTGCACCGGCGCGAGGGCATCTCCGGCATCGACGAGAAGGCGGCGAGAAAGAAGCGATGAGCGACCCGAACTGCCTCTTTTGCAAGATCGTGCAGGGCGCGATTCCGTCGAAGAAGGTCTACGAGGACGAGGACGTGCTCGCCTTCCATGACATCCGGCCGGTGGCGCCGGTCCACTTTCTCATCATCCCGAAGACCCACGTGCCCACGATGTACGAGGCAGGCATGGCGCAGCACCGCGCGCTCGGCAAGATGCTCGCCCTGGCGGGCGAACTGGCGAAGAAGGAGGGGGCGGTGGACGGCTTTCGCACCATCATCAACACGGGGCGGGTGGGCCATCAGGAGGTGTATCATGTCCACATGCACGTCATCGGCGGGCCGCATTCGCTCGGGCCGATGATTCTGAAACAGAAATAGGAGGCCTTTATGGGCTCGTTCAGCATCTGGCACTGGCTGATCGTCCTCGTGATCGTGATGCTGGTATTCGGCACCAAGAAGCTGCGCAACATCGGCGCAGACCTTGGCGGCGCGGTGCGCGGCTTCAAGGACGGCATGCGCGAGGGCGACAAGGCGGCCGAGGGCGCGCCGCAGGTCACCGGCAAGACGGTCGAAGGCGAAGTCAAAGGCAAGACCGAGTCGAAGGCCTGAGCGGCTTTCTGCGCGATGCTTCACGGGCGCCTGCGGGCGCCCTTTGCTTCTCTGGGGTCCCATGTTTGACATAGGCTTCACCGAGTTGATGGTCATCGCCATGGTGGCGCTGATTGTGATCGGCCCCGAGCGCCTGCCCCGCGTCGCGCGCACGCTCGGCCACCTCGCCGGGCGCCTGCAGCGCTACGTTTCCGACGTCAAGGCGGACATTAACCGCGAGGTCGAGCTCGATGAGCTGCGCAAAATGCGCGACTCGGTGCAGCAGACGGCGAGCAGCATGGAGTCGAGCTTCAATGCGGAGCTGAGCAAGACCGAGTCCGAGCTGAATGCAGCCGTCGAGGGCAAGCCGCAGGCCGAGGGGCAAGCGGCGGAAGGGTCCAATGCAGTGTCGAAGCCTGCAGACGCGCCCGCTGCGCCGGCGGCGCTCGAGGGGCAGCCCAAGACGTGAGCACGCAGGAAACCTTCGTCTCGCATCTTATCGAGCTGCGCCAGCGGCTGATGCGCGCGCTGTTCGCCTTCCTCGCGGCGTTCGTCGTCCTGTTCCTCTGGCCGGGCGCCGGCGCGATCTACGACTTCCTTGCGGCGCCACTGATGCAGGCGCTGCCCGAGGGCGCCCGC
>DASTHP010000341.1:0-4829 GCA_035718125.1 Burkholderiales bacterium
GCCGTGCCCCGAGCCGTAGTTGCTCATCCAGCCCAGGCCCTGCGCTTCCAGCGGTGCGCCTTCCGGATCCGGGCCCTTGTGCGATTCCGGGGCGGCGCCGTGGCACTTGCCGAAGGTGTGGCCGCCGGCGATCAGCGCGACGGTCTCCTCGTCGTTCATCGCCATGCGGCCGAAGGTGGCGCGGATGTCCTTGGCGGCGGCCATGTAATCGCCGCTCGCGTTCGGGCCTTCCGGGTTGACGTAGATGAGGCCCATGTGCGTCGCACCGAACGGCCCCAGGTCGCGATCGCCGCTGAAGCGCTTGTCGGTGCCCAGCCAGGCGATCTCCTCGCCCCAGTTCACGTCCTCGTCCGGTTCCCAGACGTCGGCACGGCCGGCCCCGAAGCCGAAGGTCCTGAAGCCCATCGACTCGAGCGCCACGTTGCCGGCGAGGATCATCAGGTCGGCCCAGGAGATCTTCTTGCCGTATTTCTGCTTGATCGGCCAGAGCAGGCGCCGCGCCTTGTCCAGGTTGACATTGTCGGGCCAGCTGCCGAGGGGCGCGAAGCGCTGCTGCCCGCGGCCGCCGCCGCCGCGGCCGTCGGTGACGCGATAGGTGCCGGCGCTGTGCCAGGCCATGCGAATGAAGAACGGGCCGTAGTGGCCGAAGTCCGCCGGCCACCAGTCCTGCGAGTCGGTCATCACCTTGACCAGGTCCTTCTTCAGCGCCTTGTAGTCGAGGCTCTCGAATTCCTTCGCATAGTCGAAGCCCTTGCCCATCGGGTCGGACTTCGTGGAATGCTGGTGCAGCAGCTCCAGGCGCAGCTGGCTGGGCCACCAGTCGCGATTGGTGCGGCCGACGCCGGCGATGTGGGTGAACGGGCACTTGCCCATGCTCTTGTCGGCGACCTTCGTGTCCATGTGTCTCTCCGTTGGTGTTTCGTGTGTGGGGGACGGTGGCCCCATTGAACTGCCAAGGGCGCGCAGTGTGAAATTGATTGTGCCGATGCGCGGGATTGGCGGCGGCTATCCCGAGGGGCCCGCGAATGCGCCCATAAGCTTGCCTTCGCGGCCTTCGCTCCATTTGATGCAAATCAAATCGGCAGTATTCCCCTTCTCTAGCATGGCCTTCGCCTAGAACCTGGGGAGCCCGCCTGCATGTCCAACGAGACCACCTACAACTACAAAGTCGTCCGGCAGTTCGCGATCATGACCGTGGTCTGGGGCGTGGTCGGCATGCTGGTCGGCGTGATCATCGCCGCGCAGCTCTTGTGGCCGGAGTTCCTCGGCGGCATCCCCTGGCTTTCCTACGGGCGCCTGCGCCCGCTGCACACCAACGCCGTGATCTTCGCCTTCGGCGGCTGCGCGCTCTTTGCCACCTCCTACTACGTCGTGCAGCGCACCTGCCACGCGCGCATCTTCTCGGATGGCCTGGCCGCGTTCACCTTCTGGGGCTGGCAGGCGGTGATCGTGCTCGCCGCGATCACGCTGCCGCTCGGCATTACCAGCTCGAAGGAATACGCCGAGCTCGAGTGGCCGATCGACATCCTGATCGCGCTGGTGTGGGTCGCCTACGCCTTCGTGTTCTTCGGCACCATCTGGAAGCGCAAGGTGCCGCACATCTACGTCGCCAACTGGTTCTTCGGCGCCTTCATCCTCACCGTGGCGATCCTGCACATCGTCAACAGCGCCGCGATGCCCGCGACCTTCTGGAAGTCCTACTCGGCCTACGCCGGCGCGCAGGACGCGATGGTGCAGTGGTGGTACGGCCACAACGCGGTGGGCTTCTTCCTCACCGCCGGGTTCCTGGGGATGATGTACTACTTCATTCCGAAGCAGGCCGGCCGCCCGGTGTACTCCTATCGCCTGTCGGTCGTGCACTTCTGGGCGCTGATCTTCACCTACATGTGGGCGGGCCCGCACCACCTGCACTACACGGCGCTGCCCGACTGGGCGCAGTCGCTCGGCATGGTGTTCTCGCTGATCCTGCTCGCGCCCTCCTGGGGCGGCATGATCAACGGCATCATGACCCTCTCGGGCGCCTGGCATAAATTGCGCCAGGATCCGATCCTCAAGTTCCTCATCGTCTCGCTCTCCTTCTACGGCATGTCCACGTTCGAAGGGCCGATGATGTCCATCAAGACGGTCAACGCGCTCTCGCACTACACCGACTGGACCATCGGCCACGTGCACAGCGGCGCGCTCGGCTGGGTGGGCCTGGTGTCGATGGGCTCGATCTACTTCCTGGTGCCGCGGCTCTTCGGCCGCCCCGAGATGTGGAGCGTGCGCCTGATCAACGTGCACTTCTGGGTGGCGACCATCGGCATCGTGCTCTACATCGCCGCCATGTGGATCGCCGGCGTGATGCAGGGACTGATGTGGCGCGCGGTGGGCACGGACGGCACGCTCACCTACACCTTCGTCGAGAGCGTGAAGGCGACCTATCCCTTCTACGCCATCCGCCTCCTGGGCGGGCTGCTCTACCTCAGCGGCATGCTGATCATGGCCTGGAACGTGTTCAAGACCGTGACCGAGGGCAAGTCGGTCGAAGCGCCGATTCCGGCGCCCAAGATGGCCCACGCCTAAGGGGAGCCGAAGATGAAACTCACGCATGACATGATCGAGCGCAACCAGGCGCTGCTCATCATCCTGGTGGTGCTGGTGGTCGCGGTCGGCGGGCTGGTGGAGATCGTGCCGCTGTACTTCCAGAAATCGGTCACCGAGCCGGTGGCGGGCTTGAAGCCCTACACGCCGCTGCAGCTCACCGGGCGCGACGTCTACATCCGCGAGGGCTGCTACAACTGCCACTCGCAGATGGTGCGGCCGTTCCGCGCCGAGGTGGAGCGCTACGGCCACTACTCGGTGGCGGGCGAGTTCGTCTACGACCACCCCTTCCAGTGGGGCTCCAAGCGCACCGGTCCGGACCTGCACCGCGTCGGCGGCCGTTATTCCGACGAGTGGCACCGCCTGCACCTCAACGACCCGCGCAGCCTGGTGCCCGAGTCGAACATGCCGGCCTACCCGTGGCTGGCGAAGAGCGCGGCCAACGCCGAGGACATCGAGGCGAAGATGCGCGCCTTGCGCCGCGTCGGCGTGCCCTACGCCGACAAGGAGATCGCGGCGGCGAAGGAGGAACTGAAGGACAAGACCGAGATGGACGCGCTGATCGCCTACCTGCAGGTGCTCGGCACGGCGCTCAAACCGAAGGCGAACTGAACATGGACCTCAATCTGTTGAGAAGCCTGGTGACGCTGGCGGCCTTTGCCGCGTTCCTCGGTATCGTGTGGTGGGCATACGGGCCGGCCCGCCGGGAGCGCTTCGAGCGCGACGCGCGCCTGCCGCTGGAAGACGGGGAGTGAGCATGAGCCAGTTCACGAGCAGCTTCTGGGACCTGTACATCAGCATCATCACCATCGTCAGCATCATCGGCTGCGGCGTGCTGCTGGTGGCGCAGAGCAAGCGCCGCGTCGCGGGCGGCGAGGCCGAAACCACCGGCCACACCTGGGACGAGGACCTCGGCGAGTACAACAATCCGCTGCCGCGCTGGTGGATGTGGCTGTTCTGGATCACCATCGTCTTCGGCTTCGTCTACCTCGCGCTGTATCCCGGCCTGGGCAGCTACGCCGGGCTGTGGAAGTGGACGCAGATCTCGCAGCTCGAGGCGGAGAACAAGCAGGCGGAGGCGCAGTTCGGCCCGATCTACGAGAAATTCGCGGGCCAGGACGTCGCGCAGCTGGCGAAGAACCCGGACGCGCTCGCCATCGGCCAGAAGCTGTTCCTCAACAGCTGCGCCCAGTGCCACGCTTCCGACGGCGCGGGCAGCCGCGGCTTTCCGAACCTGACCGACAACGACTGGCTCTACGGCGGCGAGCCGGCGACCATCAAGGCCACGATCACCGAAGGGCGCAACGGCATCATGCCGCCGTTCGCGCCGGCGCTCGGCGAGCAGGGCACCAAGGACGTGGCGCACTACGTGATGTCGCTCTCGGGCATGGCCGCGGACAGCATCCGCGTCGCGCGCGGCAAGCCGCTGTTCGCGCAGACCTGCGCGGCCTGCCACGGCGCCGACGGCAAGGGCAACCAGCAGCTGGGCGCGCCCAACCTCACCGACAAGGTCTGGCTGTATGGCGCGGGCGAGGCGGCGATCATCGAGGGCATCACGCGTGGGCGCAACAACCAGATGCCCGCGCACAAGGACCTGCTGACGCCTTCCAAGATCCACCTGCTGACGGCGTACGTCTACTCGCTATCGCAGCAGAAGTGAGCAAGGAGGGCGCGGCGCCGGCAGAAGGGCTCGTCGAGCAGTCGCTCTACGAAGTCCGCAAGACCATCCACCCGCGCGCGGTGCACGGGTGGTTTGCCGCCTGGCGCTGGGCGCTGGTGTGGGCGACGCAGCTGGTCTTCTACGGCACGCCCTGGCTGCAGTGGAACGACCGCCAGGCGGTGCACTTCGACATCGTGCACCGCAAGTTCTACATCTTCGGCCTGGTGTTCTGGCCGCAGGACATCATCTACCTCACCGTCCTGCTGATCATCTCGGCGCTGTCGTTGTTCCTGTTCACGGCGGTGGCGGGGCGCCTGTGGTGCGGCTACGCCTGCCCGCAGACGGTGTACACCGAGATCTTCATGTGGATCGAGCAGAAGATCGAGGGCGATCGCGCGGCGCGCATGCGCCTCGATGCTGCGCCGCTCTCCGCGCGCAAGATCGGCGTGAAGGCCGCCAAGCACGGCGCCTGGGTCGCCGTGGCGCTGTGGACCGGCTTTACCTTCGTCGGCTACGTGACGCCGATCCGCGAGCTGTGGGAGGCGGTGCTCTCCGTGGGCCCCTGGCTCGCCGGCGGCGCGGCGCC
>DASTHP010000342.1:0-2807 GCA_035718125.1 Burkholderiales bacterium
GCCATCTCCGACTTGTTGCCGGTGGTGAGCACGATCGAGCCGAACTTGTTCGACAGCGCCATCAGCAGCGTGCCGCGCACGCGCGCCTGCAGGTTCTCCTCGGTGACGTCGGCCGCGCGGCCGGCGAACTGCGGCGCGAGCAAAGCGCGAAAGGCATCGAACACCGGCCCGATCGGGATCACGTCGTAGCGCACGCCGAGGCGCCGCGCCATCTCGGCGGCGTCCTCCAGGCTCATCTGCGCCGTGTAGGCCGAGGGCATCATCACCGCGCGCACGCGCTCGGGCCCGAGCGCATCGCAGGCGATGGCGAGCGTGAGCGCGGAGTCGACGCCGCCCGACAGGCCGAGGATCGCGCCGGGAAAGCCGTTCTTGCCGAGGTAGTCGCGCGTGGCGAGGCACAGGGCGCGATAGACCTCCGCCTCCAGCGGCAGGTCGTCGGCAACGGCGCCCGGCAACGGACGCGCGCCCTCGAATGCGAAGAGCGCCAGCGCCTCCTCGAAGTACGGCGCCTGGCGCACCACCGCGCCCGCCGCATCGAGCACGCAGGAGGCGCCGTCGAACACCAGCTCGTCCTGCCCGCCGACCAGGTTCACGTACACCATCGGCAGGCCCGTATCGCGGATCCACTCGCGGAACACCTGGTGGCGGCTCGCCTGCTTCTTCTTGTGATAGGGCGAGGCGTTGATCGACAGGATCACCTGCGCGCCGGCGGCCTTGGCCATCGCCGGGGCCTTCGGCGTCCACACGTCCTCGCAAATGGTGAGGCCGAAGCGCACGCCCTTCAGCTCGAAGACGCAGGGCTCCGCACCCGCGGCGAAATAGCGCTTCTCGTCGAACACCTCGTAGTTCGGCAGGTCGTGCTTGCGCGCCACCGCGGCGATGCGCCCGTCACGGATCAGCGCGGCCGCGTTGTAGCGGCGGCCGTCGGCTCCCTGCTCCGGAAAGCCGACGACCAGGGCGACCTTGGGCGCGCGCTGAGCGAGTGCCTCGAGGCTGCGCTGGCAGTCTTCGAGGAAGCTGGCGCGCAGCAGCAGGTCCTCGGGCGGGTAGCCGCACAGCGACAGCTCGGGCGTCACCACCAGGTCGGCGCCCGCGGCGCGCGCGCGCTCGGCATGCTCGAGGATCCTGGCGGCATTGCCGGGGAGGTCGCCGACCGTGCAGTTGAGCTGCGCCGCGGCGATCAGGATGCGGGCGGCCATTGCGGGGATTCTATAATGGCCGCATGGCGATGACCGAAACCCTGCGCCCGTCGCTGCTGTTCTGGTACGGGCAGCTGTTGAGCGTATTCAAGCGCAACGCGCGCGCGCTCGACGTGTTCCGCGAGGTCGCGCGCGCCAACCCGCGCCACCAGCAGGCCTGGAGCTGCATCGGCTTCCTGCTGGCGGAGCGCGAGCAGCTCGACGAAGCGGTCCTCGCGTTCGAGCGTGCGCTCGCCCTCGACCCGAAGGACGCGCCCTCGCACTTCAACGTCGCCTTCGTCCTGCAGCGGCTCGGCCGCCACGAGGAGGCACTCGCGCGTTTCGAGCGCACCATCGAGGTCGATCCCAAGACCGACCGCGCCTGGTACGGGCTGGGCCTGTCGCTCGCCAAGCTCGGGCGCCTGGAGCAGGCGGCGGAGAAGCTCGAGGAGGCCGCGCGGCTGCAGCCGATGAATCCCTACGCGGCCTACCAGCTCGCCGGCGTCTGGCACAGGCTCGGCCGGCCGGACAAGCTGCGCGAGGAATACCAGCGCGTCAAGCGCTTCGACCCCAAGGTCGCCGAGCGCATCCGGCTCGAGTTCGGCGTCACCAAGAAGTAGCGCATTGGAGAATCTGCGCGTCGCCGAGTCGCTTGCCGGCGTGCCGGCGGCGCAGTGGAACGCGCTGGCGGCCGGCCACCCGTTCCTGCGCCACGAGTACCTGCACGCGCTGCTGGAGGCTGGCTGCGCCAGCGCGCGCACCGGCTGGCAGCCGCAGTTCCTGCTGCTGGAGCGCGACGGCAGGCTCGCGGGCGCGATGCCGCTTTTCGTCAAGGCGCATTCGCGCGGCGAGTACGTGTTCGACTGGGCGTGGGCCGATGCCTACGCGCGCCACGGCCTGGAGTACTACCCGAAGCTCCTCTGCGCGGTGCCCTTCACGCCGGTGCGCGGGCCGCGCCTGCTGGCGGCGGACGACGCCGCCCGTGAGAGCCTGGCTGGTGCCGCGCTGGCGGCGGCGCGCGAGTTCTCCTCCCTGCACGTGCTGTTCGCACCGCAGGCGGAAGCGGCGCTGCTCGAGAAGCGCGGCATGCTGCTGCGGCGCACCGTGCAGTTCCATTGGCACAACGCGGGCTATGCCGATTTCGAGGAGTTCCTCGCGCGCTTGTCGCACCAGCGCCGCAAGAACATCCGCCAGGAGCGGCGGCGCGTGCGCGACGCGGGCGTGTCCTTCCGCTGGCTGGAAGGCGCACAGATCGGCGCGCGCGACTGGGCATTCTTTTACCGGTGCTACGCCAGCACCTACGCCGCGCACGGCAACCGTCCCTACCTGAACCTGGAGTTCTTCGAGCGCATCGGCGCCGCCATGCCGGAGAACCTGCTGCTGGTGCTGGCCGAGCGCGCCGGCGCGCCCATCGCCGCGGCGCTGGACGTCATGGACGGCGACGCCCTGTACGGGCGCTACTGGGGGGCGCTGGAGCACGTGCCGCTTCTGCACTTCGAGGCCTGCTATTACCAGGCGATCGAGTTCGCCATTGCACGGGGCCTGGCGCGCTTCGAGGGCGGCGCGCAGGGCGAGCACAAGCTGTTCCGGGGGCTGCTGCCGACAGAGACGTTGTCGGCCCACTGGCTG
>DASTHP010000343.1:0-6674 GCA_035718125.1 Burkholderiales bacterium
GATGACTTTGACCAAGGCCGAACTGGCCGACCTGCTGTTTGAGAAGGTCGGCCTGAACAAGCGCGAGGCCAAGGACATGGTGGAAGCCTTCTTCGAGGAGATCCGCGGGGCCCTCGAGCGCGGCGAGAGCGTGAAGCTCTCCGGTTTCGGCAACTTCCAGCTGCGCGACAAGCCGCAGCGCCCCGGGCGCAATCCCAAGACCGGCGAAGAGATCCCCATCAGCGCCCGGCGTGTCGTCACCTTCCACGCCAGCCAGAAGCTGAAGGCGATGGTGGAGAAGGCGCGCCATGGAAAGCCGCAACCCCAGCAAGAAAGCTGAGCTGCCGCCGATCCCGGCGAAGCGCTACTTCACCATCGGTGAGGTGAGCGAGCTGTGCGGCGTCAAGCCGCACGTGCTGCGCTACTGGGAGCAGGAATTCACGCAGTTGAAGCCCGTCAAGCGGCGCGGCAACCGGCGCTATTACCAGCACCACGAGGTGCTGCTGATCCGGCGCATCCGCGAGCTGCTTTACGAGGAAGGCTTCACCATCAGCGGGGCGCGCAACCGCCTGGACAACGCCATGGCAAGCGAGGAACGCGCCGAGACGCCCGTGCGCGCGGGAGCGCCGGCGGCAGGCGCAGACCTGACGGCAATCAAGCGCGAGCTGCGCGCGCTGCTGGAAACGCTGCGCGCCTGATAAGATTCGATCCCTCGGGGCGTAGCGCAGCCTGGTAGCGTACCTGCATGGGGTGCAGGTGGTCGCGAGTTCAAATCTCGCCGCCCCGACCAATACTGCCTCTGTACCGGCGTTGCGCGCCGGCGTGCCCTCAGGCGCGGCTCCCGCGTTTCTTCATCCAATGCGCTGCCAGCGCGATCAGCCCCACGAGCGGCGCGCTGGGCTGCGCTGGTGCGCCGCTCGGCGCTGCAGAAGGCTGGCTGTGCAGGGCCCTGCTCATCTCGGCAAAACCCGCAGGCAGGGCCTCTGCCCCATAGCTGGCGGCGTCATTGTTTGCTTGCGGCATCGCACGGTCCATCAGCGGTGTGCGCGCGACTCAGGCTGCCGCTCGGCCGAGCCCGGGTGTTGCGGCGCCATTGCCGGCTCGATGTCCGCCAATTTCGCGCAAGCCATAGAGAGGAACAGGTCCAGTTCGAGCAACTCGGGCGCCGCCGTCACGCTGGCGGCGCGCAGCGACGCACATTGGGCGTGCACGGCGTCGCGGATTCTGTGCACGTCCGTGGGCCGGTGCAGCGGCATCGGTTGCTGGCGCGCGTCGAAGGGAGCCCAACCGCCATCCAGCCGCTGAATTTGGACAACGCGCGCCTGGGGCCAGGCGGCCAGGTAATCGCGCACCGCGGCGACGACTTCGGCGGCTCCCCGCGCGCCAGACAGGAGGCCCGCGAAGTGGCCCGCATCTTCCAGCGGATCGAGATCCTGTCGGGCTGTGTCCATCGCATCCTCCGTGCGCGCCGCGCATGCTGCGAGGCCATTCAACTCCAAGTGCGTGCAACCCGGTGTAAACGTGTGCAAGGCAAGTGCGCGCGCGTTGCGCGCGCGGCGGCGGTCCGCGGGCAAAATTCTGTTAGAGTCCCGCGCACCCCGCGCGGCATGGCGCGAGCCGAACCGGCGCCGCTCCGTGCCGTCGTCGCGGGGCGAGCGAGGAGGACGGGCGGATGGTGAATGGCAAGGTGGTGGTGGTCACGGGGGCGGGCGGGGGCATCGGCCGTGACTTCGCGCTCGCCTTTGCGGCGCACGGCGCGCGCGTCGTGGTCAACGACCTCGGCACCTCGGTCGCCGGTGAGGGCGCGAGCGGCGGCCCCGCGCAGAAGGTGGTGGACGAGATCCGCGCCAAGGGCGGCGAGGCCGTGGCGAGCGCGGACAGCGTCGCCGATTGGGAGTCGGCCAACCGCATCGTCAAGACCGCGATCGACGCCTTCGGGCGCATCGACTGCGTGGTGAACAATGCCGGCATCCTACGCGACCGCTTCTTCTTCAACATGTCGGTCGAGGAGTGGAAGGCCGTCATCGACGTGCACCTGAATGGTTCCTTCTACGTGGCGCGCGCCGCGGCCCCGTATTTCAAAAGCCAGAATGCGGGCAGCTACGTCAACATGACCTCCACTTCGGGGCTGATCGGCAACCTGGGACAGGCCAATTACTCGGCGGCCAAGCTCGGCATCGCGGGGCTGTCGAAGTCGATCGCGCTGGACATGGCCAAGTACCAGGTGCGCTCCAACTGCATTGCGCCGTTCGCCTGGAGCCGCATGATCGGCTCGATCCCCACCGAGACGCCGGACCAGAAGGCGCGGGTGGAGAAGATGAAGGTGATGGAAACGGCCAAGATCGCACCGCTGGCCGTCTATCTCGCCAGCGATGCCGCGCAGGCGGTTTCCGGCCAGATCTTCGCGGTGCGCGCGAACGAGCTGTTTCTCATGTCGCAGAGCCGACCGATCCGCTCGGTGCACCGCGGCGCCGGCTGGACGCCGCAGGCCATCGCCGAGCACGGCATGCCGGCGCTGCAGGGCAGTTTCTTTCCACTCGATCGCACCCAGGACGTGTTTACGTGGGACCCGCTGTAGCCGACACCAGCTACACGGACCTGCGCGAAGGCGTGCGCGCGCTGTGCGCGCAGTTCGACTCCGTTTACTGGCAGAAGGTGGACGAGGATCGCGCCTACCCCGAGGCGTTCGTCGATGCCCTGACCAAGGCGGGCTGGATGTCGGCGCTGATCCCGGAGCAATACGGCGGCTCGGGGCTCTCGCTCACCGAGGCCACCGTGATCATGGAAGAGGTCACGCGCTCGGGCGGCAACGCGGGCTGCTGCCACGGCCAGATGTACAACATGAACACACTGCTGCGCAACGGCTCCGACGCGCAGAAGCAGAAGTACCTGCCGAAGATCGCCTCGGGCGAGCTGCGCATGCAGGCGATGGGCGTGACCGAGCCGACCGCCGGCACCGACACCACGAAGATCAAGACCGTGGCGGTGAAAAAGGGCGACCGCTACGTGGTCAACGGCCAGAAGGTGTGGACCTCGCGCCTGCAGCACTCCGACTTGATGATCCTGCTCGCGCGCACCACGCCGCTCGCCGAGGTGAAGAAGAAGTCCGACGGCATGTCGGTGTTCCTGGTGGAGAAAGCGGCGGCGCTGGGCAAGGGCCTCACCATGCGCCCGATCCGCAACATGGTGAACCACGAGACCAACGAAGTGTTCCTCGACAACCTCGAGATCCCGGCGGAGAACCTGATCGGCGAGGAGGGCAAGGGCTTCAGGTACATCCTCGACGGCTTGAACGCCGAGCGCATCCTGATCGCCGCGGAGTGCATCGGCGACGGCTACTGGTTCATCGAGCGCGCGGTGAAGTACGCCAAGGAGCGCGTGGTGTTCGACCGCCCGATCGGCCAGAACCAGGGCGTGCAGTTTCCGCTTGCCGAGGCCCACATGGAGATCGAGGCGGCGAACCTGATGCGCTACAAGGCGGCCGCCCTCTACGACGCCCAGCAGCACTGCGGCGCCGAGGCCAACATGGCCAAGCACCTCGCGGCCAAGGCCTCCTGGGAGGCAGCCAACGCCTGCCTGCAGACGCACGGCGGCTTCGGCTTCGCCGCCGAGTACGATGTGGAGCGCAAGTTCCGCGAAACGCGCCTGTACCTGGTGGCACCGATCTCGACCAACCTCATCCTGTCCTACGTCGCCGAGCACGTGCTGGGGCTGCCACGCTCGTTCTAGGGCGCGTTGCGCGCGCTCGGCTAGAATTGGCTGCACGATGGAACGGACGCTTCGCGCCGTTCATCGTGCGGTGCCCTTGATGCGCATACTGGTCTCCAACGACGATGGCTACTTCTCCCCCGGGATCGCCCTGCTGGCCGAGCGCCTGTCGGCGCTTGGCGAAGTCACCGTGGTGGCGCCCGAGCGCGACCGCTCGGGCGCGTCCAACTCGCTGACGCTCGACCGGCCGCTGACGGTGCGGCGCGCGCCCAACGGCTTCTTCTTCGTCAACGGCACGCCCACCGACTGCGTGCACCTGGCAGTCACCGGCCTGCTCGACTTCCTGCCGGATATCGTGGTGTCCGGCATCAATCTCGGCGCCAACATGGGTGACGACACGATCTACTCCGGCACCGTTGCCGCGGCCACGGAGGGATTTCTGCTCGGCATTCCTTCGCTCGCGGTGTCATTGACCAGCCGTGAGGCGAAGCATCTGGAGGGCGCGGCGGAGGTGGCGCGTCAGCTGGTCGAGCGTGTCGGGCGCGCCCCATTCGGGCAGCCGGTGCTGCTCAACGTGAACGTGCCCGACGTGGCGCCGCAGGCGCTGGGTTCGCTCGAGGTGACGCGGCTTGGGCGGCGTCACAAGGCCGAGCCCGTGGAGAAGACGCGCACGCCGCGCGGGGAGACCGCGTACTGGATCGGCGCCGCCGGCGCCGCGGCCGATGCGGGGCCGGGCACGGACTTCCACGCGGTCGCCGCCGGCCGCGTATCGGTGACGCCGCTGCAAGTGGACCTCACCTTGCGCGAGCAGTTGCGCATGGTGCAGGAGTGGCTCGCCCGGTGAGCGCGCGCCATCTGGCCGGCGTGGGCATGACCTCGCAGCGCACGCGCGCGCGCATGCTCGAGCGCTTGCGCGCCGAGGGGATCCGCGACGAGCAGGTGCTCGCCGCCATGGGCTCGGTGCCGCGGCACCTGTTCATCGACGAAGCGCTGTCGAGCCGCGCCTATGAAGACACGGCGTTGCCGATCGGCTTCGGGCAAACTATCTCGCAGCCCTACGTGGTGGCGCGCATGATCGAGGCGCTGGCTGCCGGCCGGACGCTGGGCAAAGTGCTGGAAGTGGGCACGGGCTGCGGCTACCAGGCCGCGGTGCTGGCGCAGCTCGCGCGCGAGGTGTACTCCGTGGAGCGCATCCAGGCGCTGCTCGAGCGCGCGCGCGCGAATCTTCGCGCTTTGCGGCTGTCTAATTTGCGGCTGAGCCATGCCGATGGGGCGCTCGGGCTGGAGAAGGCGGCGCCCTTCGATTCCATCGTGGTGGCGGCCGCCGCGCCGGAGTTGCCGGCCGCCCTCTTACGGCAGCTGGCGCCAGGTGGCAGAATGGTGTTGCCGTTGCGCACGCCGGGTGCGCCGCGCGGTGCGCAACGGCTCGCGCTTTACGAGCGCGGCACGCGCGGCATCACCGAAACGGTCCTCGAAGCCGTGCGCTTCGTGCCGCTGGAGACGGGAAAACTGTGACCTTGACCATGCGCTGGATCGTCTTTGTCCTGGCCCTGCTGACGGCCGCCGGCTGCGGCTCCGTGCCGAGCCAGGCGCCGGTCGACGATCGCAGGCCGCAGGCCGCGCGCCCTCCCGTGGCGCCTGCCGCACCGGCGGCGCAGGCGGCCAGTGCCGCTGCGGCACCGGCCGTGCCGGCGGGACATCACGTCGTCAAGCGTGGCGATACCCTCTACAGCATCGCGCTCGAGCACGGCGCCAGCTATCGCGATGTGGCGCAGTGGAACCAGCTCGACGATCCGACCAAGATATCGATCGGCCAGGTCCTGCGCGTGACTGCGCCGGAGGCGGAGGCGGGTCTGCAGATCGGCGCTGCGCGCGCCAGCGGACCGCTCGTCGCCCGGCCGCTCGAAGGCGCCGGCGCGGCGCCGCAGGCGATGGCGCAGGGCGGCACCAAGACCTCGCCCATGGCGTTGCGTCTGCCGTACTCGGACCAGAACCTTGCGCTGCTGCGCCAGGGTGAGGCAGGTGCCTCGGTGGCGACGGCTGCGACCGCGGGCACGGCGACGGCCGCAGGCACGGCGACAGCCGCAGGCACGGCAGCAACCAGCGCTGCGGCGACCACGACGACAGCCGGCGCGACGAGCGCCGCGACGACGACGGCCACGGCGGGAGCCGCTGCGGCGGCCGCCAAGCCGGAGCCGGCGAAGACGGCGGCGATCGATCGCGACCCGGACGCCGCGTCCCTCGAATTCATGTGGCCGGCCAAGGGCGCGCTGCTATCCGGATTCTCCGAGCCGAACAACAAGGGCCTGGACATCGGCGGCAAGCCCGGTGATCCGGTGGTCGCGGCGGCCGCCGGCCAGGTGCTGTATACCGGCACGGGCATCCGCGGCTTCGGCAAGCTGATCGTGATCCGCCACGAGGGCGGTTTCAGCAGCGTGTACGCGCACAATCGGCAGATCCTGGTGAAGGAGGGGCAGTCCGTCGCGCGCGGACAGCGCATCGCCGAGCTGGGCGATAGCGACGCCGACCGCCCCAAGCTGCATTTCGAGATCCGCAAGTCCGGCAAGCCGGTGGATCCGATGCGCTACCTGCCGGGCGCGCGGCCCGGCTGAGCTTTACTTCGCAGCCGGGCGCGGACGCGCGGCGCGCAGCGTGTCGGCCAGATCGGCGACCGTGAGCGCGTAGAACAGGCTGCGGTTGTAGCGCGTGAGCACGTAGAGGTTCTGCAGTCCCAGCCGGTACTCCACCGGACGCTCCGGCGAACTCAGTTCCAGCAACGATGCGCGCGCCCCCGGAGGCAGCGGCGCGCCGCGCGGCGCCACCCCGGCCAGCTTCAGCTCCTCGAGCGTGTGGCGCGGCAGCGGATTGCCGTCGGCGTAGTCGCGGAAGGCCTCGCC
Source organism: Burkholderiales bacterium (assembly GCA_035718125.1). Lineage (GTDB taxonomy): Bacteria > Pseudomonadota > Gammaproteobacteria > Burkholderiales > SG8-39 > JAABQT01. The sequence goes on from DASTHP010000343.1 coordinate 6,585, forward strand.
GCGCACGCGCGCGCTCCGCTGCACCGGCTCGCCCGGGCGCCAGCCGTGCTGCTTGAGGAAATTGCCGACGCTGCCGATGGCGTCGGCGGC
>DASTHP010000344.1:0-2150 GCA_035718125.1 Burkholderiales bacterium
GGCCGGGGCGCGCATGCTCGGATGGTAAACTTTCGCTGCTTCCCATGCCTGCTCCGCGCTTCGTCCACCTGAGGCTGCACAGCGAGTACTCGGTCACGGACGGCATCGTGCGCATCGACGACGCGGTGCGCCGCGCGGCCCAGGACGCCATGCCGGCGCTCGCGCTCACCGACAGCGCGAACCTCTTCGGCATGGTGAAGTTCTACCGCGCGGCGCGCGGCGCCGGCGTCAAGCCGCTCATCGGCGCCGATTGCTGGGTGCAGAACGAAACCGAGGCGGACAAGCCCGCGCGCGTGCTGCTGCTGTGCGCGTCGCGCGCCGGCTACCTGCGCCTGTGCGAGCTGCTGTCGCGTGCCTGGCTGAAGAACCAGCACCGTGCGCGCGCCGAGATCGCGCGCGCCTGGCTGCGCGAGGCGGGCACCGACGGCCTGATCGCGCTCTCGGGGGCGGGCGGCGGCGACGTGGGGCAGGCGCTTGCGGCCGGCAATGCCGCGGCCGCGGAGCGCCTGGCGCGCGACTGGGCGGAGTTGTTCCCGGATCGCTACTACCTCGAGCTGCAGCGCGCCGGCCTGGCGCAGGGCGAGGCCCTCGTCTCGCGCACCGTCGAGCTCGCGTCGCGGCTCGCGCTGCCGGTGGTGGCCACGCATCCGGTGCAGTTCCTCGCGCCGGAGGACTTCCGCGCCCACGAGGCGCGCGTCTGCATCGCCCAGGGCTATGTCCTCGGCGACCAGCGCCGGCCGAAGCTCTTCACCCCCGAGCAGTACTTCAAGTCGCAGGCCGAGATGGCGCAGCTGTTCGCCGACGTGCCGCAGGCGCTCGAGAACGCGCTCGAGATCGCGCGGCGCTGCAACCTCGAGATCGAGCTGGGCCGCAGCCGTCTGCCGGCATTTCCCACGCCGCCGGGCCTGACGATCGACCAGTTCCTGCGGCAGCAAGCCGAGCAGGGCCTCGCCGCGCGCCTGGAAAAGCTGTTTCCCGGGGCCGCGGGGCGCGCCGCCGCGACGCCGCGCTACCGCGAGCGCCTGGATTTCGAGATCCGCACCATCATCCAGATGGGATTCGCCGGGTACTTCCTGATCGTCGCGGACTTCATCAACTGGGCCAAGCACAATGGCGTGCCGGTGGGGCCCGGGCGCGGCTCCGGGGCGGGCTCGCTGGTGGCGTACTCGCTGGGCATCACCGATCTCGATCCGATCACCTACGACCTGCTGTTCGAGCGCTTCCTCAACCCGGAGCGCGTGTCGATGCCGGACTTCGACATCGACTTCTGCCAGGACGGCCGCGACAAGGTCATCGACTACGTGCGCAAGAAGTACGGCGAGGCGAGCGTTTCGCAGATCGTGACCTTCGGCACCATGGCGGCACGCGCGGTCGTGCGCGACACCGGGCGCGTGCTCGACCTGGGCTACAACTTCTGCGACCAGGTGGCGAAGCTGATCCCGGTGCAGCCGGGGCGCACCATCACGCTGCAGGATGCGCGCGAGATGGAGCCGCTGCTCGCGCAGCGCGAGCAGAAGGAAGACGAGGTGAAGGAGCTGCTGGCGCTCGGCGAGAAGCTCGAGGGCCTCACGCGCAACGTCGGCATGCACGCGGGCGGCGTGCTGATCGCGCCGGGCAAGCTCACCGACTTTTGCCCGCTGTACGCGGCGGAAGGCACCGCGCACGCCATCTCGCAGCTCGACAAGGACGACGTCGAGGCCGTGGGCCTGGTCAAGTTCGACTTCCTCGGCCTCACCACGCTCACCATCCTCGACTGGGCGGTGCGCTACGTGCGCGAGCTCGGCGAGCCGGAGTTCTCGCTCGAGCGCCTGCCGCTGGACGACAAGGCCACCTACCAGCTGCTCTCGGCGGGCAACACCACCACCGTGTTCCAGCTGGAATCGCGCGGCATGCGCGACCTGATCAAGCGCGCGCGCCCGGACCGCTTCGAGGACGTGATCGCGCTGGTGGCGCTGTACCGCCCGGGCCCGATGGACCTGATCCCGGACTTCATCGCGCGCAAGCACGGCCGCGAGCGCGTCGAGTACCTGGACAAGCGCCTGGAGCCGATCCTCGGCCCGACCTACGGCATCATGGTGTACCAGGAGCAGGTGATGCAGATCGCGCAGGTGATCGGCGGCTACACGCTGGGCGGCGCCGACCTGCTCAGG
>DASTHP010000345.1:0-2481 GCA_035718125.1 Burkholderiales bacterium
GGCGGAGCCTTCGGCGGCGCTTTTGCAGCAGGCGCCGGGGGGCGCGGAGTCGGGGCCACGGACTGGCCGGACGACACTTCGCGAACGAAGCCGTCCTTGTCGAGCAGCTGGATCAGCGCGTCGAACTTGTCGGCCGAGAGCTTATCGAACTTGGCCGAGATGTCGGCGAGCGGCGTCTTGCCGTCGATCGCCGCGAGCACCGCCCGGTCGGCGCGCGACAGGTGGCTGGTCTTGCCGGAGGCTTCCTGCACGCCCTTGCCGGTCTTCGAGAAGATCGCGCGCGGATTGAGGCTCTTTGCGTCCTTCGGGTCCATGGGGGCGACGTATTATAGCCAGCACCGGGCGGCCTGCGTCCGGCAGCTACAATCGGCTCGGCATGGATCGGGTCGAGTGCGTGGTGGTCGGCGCCGGGATCGTGGGTCTTGCGGTGGCGCGCGCCCTCGCCCGCACCGGGCGGGAGGTCGTCATCCTGGAGGCCGAAGATGCCATCGGCACGCACACGAGCTCGCGCAATTCCGAGGTCATCCACGCCGGCATCTACTACCCCAAGGGCTCGCTCAAGGCGCGAGCCTGCGTCGAAGGCCGGCAGCGCCTGTACGCGTACTGCGCCGCGCGCGGCGTGCCGCACCGGCGCTGCGGCAAGCTGATCGTCGCCACCGATCGCGCGCAGCTCGACGAGCTGGAGGGCATCCGGCAGAAAGCCCATGCCAACGGCGTCACCGACGTGGTGCCGGTGAGTCTCGGCGAGGTGCGTGCCATGGAGCCTGCGCTGCATTGCGTCGCGGCGCTGCACTCACCCTCCACCGGGATCGTCGACAGCCACGCCCTGATGCTCGCCTACCTCGGCGACGCCGAGAACGCCGGCGCCATGCTCGCGTTGAAGAGCCCGCTCGCGAAGGCCGTGGTGCGCCGGGGCGGCATCGAAGTGCACGCCGCGGGCGCCGAGCCGATCCTCGCCGCGCAGGTGGTGAACGGCGCAGGCCTGAGGGCGCCGAGTGTCGCACGGTGCATCGAGGGTTATCCGGCCCGGCTCGCGCCGCCCGAGTTCTACGCCAAGGGCAACTACTACACGCTGGCCAGGCGCCCGCCGTTTTCGCGCCTCGTCTATCCCGTGCCCGAGCCGGGCGGCCTCGGCGTGCACGTGACGCTCGACCTCGGCGGGCGCGCACGCTTTGGCCCCGACGTGGAATGGGTGGACAGGATCGACTACACGGTGGATCCGCGGCGCGCCGAGCGCTTCTACGCCGCAATCCGGCGCTACTGGCCGGGTCTGCCGGACGGCGCGCTCGAGCCGGGCTACGCCGGCATCCGCCCCAAGATCTCGGCCCAGGGCGCGCCTGCGGCGGATTTCGTCGTGCAGGGCCCGCGCGATCACGGCGTGACGGGGCTGGTGCACCTGTTCGGCATCGAGTCGCCGGGATTGACAGCGTCGCTCGCGCTGGCCGATCATGTGGCGGCTCTTCTCAACGGTCCACCTCAGAGGAAAGAATGAAATCCAGAATCGCAGTGTTGCTCGCCGCGTCGTTCGCCCTCGGCACGGCGCAGGCCCAGACCAAGTGGGACATGCCCACGCCCTATTCGGATGGCGAGTTCCATACGCGCAACATCAAGCAGTTCGCCGAGGACGTGAAAAAGGCCACCAACGGCGGCCTCGAGCTCACGCTGCACACCTCGGGCTCGCTCATCAAGCACCCCGACATCCTGCGCGCCGTGTCCACCGGCCAGGTGAACATCGCCGAGTTCCTGCTCGGCCAGTTCGGCAACGAGGATCCGGTATTCGCCGCCGACAACGTGCCCTTCGTCGCCACCGGCTACGACAACGCGTGGAAGTTCTACCAGGCGCAAAAGCCGCTCCTGGAGAAGAAGCTCGACGGCCGCGGCCTGAAGCTGCTGTTCTCCGTGCCCTGGCCGGGCCAGGGGATCTACACCAAGGAGCCGCTCAAGTCGGTCGCCGACCTGAAGGGCACCAAGTTCCGCACCTACTCGCCGCTCACCGCGCGTCTCGCCGAACTGCTCGGCGCGAGCCCGACGGTGATCCAGGTGCCGGAGATCCCGCAGATGTTCGCCACCGGCGCCGTGCACGCGATGATCACCTCGTCGGCCACCGGCACCTCGACCAAGGCCTGGGAGTTCGTCAAGAACTACTACACGACGAGCGCGTTCCACCCCAAGAACGTCGTGGTGGTGAACGCACGCGGCTTCGCGCGGCTGCCCAAGGCCCAGCAGAGCGCGGTGCTTGCGGCGGCCAAAGCGGCCGAGCCGCGCGGCTGGGACATGTCCAAGGCGCGCGAGAAGGAAGGCGACGAGCTGCTCGCCAAGAACGGCATCGCCGTGCGCGCCCCCGACCAGGGCATGAAGGACGCGTTCGCCAAGGTCGGCGCGCAGATGGCGCAGGAGTGGGAAAAGGGCGCCGGCGCCGACGGCCAGGCGATCCTCAAAGCGTACCGCAAGTAGAACAACGATGTGCTGCGAAGCGGCACT
>DASTHP010000346.1:0-2633 GCA_035718125.1 Burkholderiales bacterium
CCCGGCCTGCCGCACGAAGACGCGGGAGAAGCCCAGCCTGCATGCGCGGCGCATCTACGCCGACTCGGTGGTGTTCACCGACGACGTGCTGGCGATGGCGCTGCGCGTCTTCGGCACCGGCAACGTGCTCTACGGCTCGGACTACCCGCACACCATCGGCGATCCGATCGGCTGCCTGGCGCGCGTGGATCGCCTCCCCGACGGCGTACGCAGCCGCGTGCGGGGCGCCAACGCCCAGCGCATCTTCAATTTTCGTTAAGCCGGTAGCTTTGTACTAGTCGCCGCGCGCGGCGAGGCGCTCGGCGCGCCGGGCGCAGCGCTCGAGGAAGGCGTCGCGATGCAGCTCGCTCGCGGCCGGTGCGTCGAACACGTCGTGCACCTCGGTGCGCAGGAACGCCTCATCCTCGGTGGTGTGCGCGAACCAGCGCAGCGCGGGCGGGAACGCCCGGATCGTCACCAGGTCGTCTTCCAGGCGCCCGACGAAGAATGCGCGCGTGGCGCCCGCGTCGCGAGCGAGCGCCGCATTGCGGATGAAATCGCCCCCCTCGCGGCATTCGCCCGCGCTGTGCGGTTGCGCTGCAGCAATCAACGGCCAGGCCGCCGCCAGGGCCAGGACAAAGATCCGCATGGGGCCCACCCTATGCCTGCCGGCACGGGACGTCCACTTGCAGTGCAGCACAGCGTAAATGCTTGGCCGGGTTTAGACTTCTTCCCTTGCCCGTGAGGGGGGCCATGACGATCTACTTCGACAGCGCCGCGCGCAAGCTGCGCGACTTTCCGGTGTCGGAAGCCGAGCACGCCGCGCGCGTGCAGCTCGCTGCGTGCTATCGCATCTTCCATCATCTCGGCTGGACCGAGATGATCTTCAACCACATCACCTTGCGCGTGCCCGGCGCGCGCACGGGCGATCCGGCGCTGTTCCTCATCAATCCGTTCGGCCTGCACTACAGCGAGATCACGGCCTCGAGCCTGGTGCTGATCGACATCGAGGGCAACCCGGTGCGCGAGTCGCCATGGCCGGTCAACCGCGCGGGCTTCGTGATCCACAGCGCGATCCACGGCAACGTCGAGCAGGCACATTGCGTGATGCACACGCACACCACGACGGGCATGGCGGTGGCCTGCCTGCAGGAGGGCCTGTCGCCGACGAATTTCTACGCCGCGCAGCTGCACGGCCAGGTCGCCTACCACGACTTCGAGGGCATCACGGTCGAGGAGGGCGAGAAGGCGCGGCTGGTGAAGAGCCTCGGCGCAAAGCGCGCGCTGATCTTGCGCAATCACGGCCTGCTCGCCTGGGGTCCGTCGGTGCCGGAAGCTTTCATGATGCTCTGGACCCTGCAACGCGCCTGCGACGTGCAGATTGCCGCCGCGGCCGCCGGGGCGCTGAATCCCATCGGCGGCGAGGTGTTCGCGCAGACGGTGCGCGAATCCGGGCCGGGCGAGAAGCGCACCTGTGACGACGTGTTCGCCGCGATGACGCGGCGCATCGAAGCCGTGGACCCTTCCTACCGCCAGTAAGCTGAGAATGACCGAACCCAGAGGCCAAGCCCATGCTCGCTGCCGCCCTTGACCGCTTCCCCGCCCTGCGCGACCTGCGCGTGCAGTTCGCCGCCCTCGCCGCCGTGGTCGCACTGCCTTTCGTGGCCGGCGCCGCCTACGACATCTGGTTCGCGATCCAGGCGACCTCGAGCGCGATCCAGCCCGGGCCACGCAGCGACGTGATCGAGGTGCGCATCGGCGGCCTGGCCATCGCGCTGACGGTCTCGGGGCTGCTCGCGGTGCTGATCCTGCATCGCATGATGCCGGGCAGCGAGGACGCAGCCCCGCAAGGCACGCCGCGCGACCTGCGCGCCCTCAACTCGCTGCTGGAGCGGCGCGTGGCCACGCGCACCCGGGATCTGGAGCGCTCGATCCGCGAGCTCGAGTCCTATACCCAGGTGATCTCGAGCAACCTGCGCGCGCCGCTGGGCGCGATCGCCGCCTGCGCCACCCTGATCGAGCGGCATCACCGCGCGGGCCTGGACGCGGAAGGCAGCGCGCTGTTCGCCCGCATGCGCGGCAATGCGCTGCTCATGGACGCGATGGTCGACGGCCTCATCGACTTCGCGAGGCTCGCGCGCCGGCGCCTCGTCGTGCAGCAGGTGGACATGAACGATGTCGTCAGGACCGCCGTCGAGGGCATGCACCTCGGCGTGCTGGACGAGGAGCGCATCCAGGTCGAGCGGCTGCCCGCCGTGCCGGCGGACGCTTCGCTGTTCGCGCTCGCCTGGCGCCACCTGATCGACAACGCGCTCAAGTTCTCCGCGGCCGCCCGCGACCGCAAGGTGCGCATCGAGGGCGAGGTGCGCCACGGCGTCGCCGAGTTCCGCGTGAGCGATCGCGGCGCGGGCTTCGATCCCGTCCAGGCCGGCAGGCTGTTCAATCTGTTCGAGCGCCTGCACGACGAGGAGGAGTTTCCGGGCGTGGGCGTCGGCCTCGCCATCGTCAAGCGCGTCGTCGAGCGCCACGGCGGCGTGGTGTGGGCCGAGGGCGAGCCGGGCAAGGGCGCCACCTTCGGCTTCTCGCTGCCGCTCGGCCTGCCGGCCGGCGAGGCCCCGGCGGCGCGCAGTTGACGTTTACGTAAGCGTCAACTA
>DASTHP010000347.1:0-12404 GCA_035718125.1 Burkholderiales bacterium
GGACGAGCGCGAGCGCGAACAGCGCCGAGCGCAGCAGCGTCATGGAGCCTGTTGCGCGGCGAAGGCGGCGAGGTCGGCGTAGACGGCGGTGCCCTGCGGCAGGCCCCCCGCCTCGCGCGTCTTCCGGCCCTTGCCGGTGAGCACCAGCACCGGCTTGGCGCCGGCCGCCGCCGCCGCCTGCAGGTCGCGCAGCGAGTCGCCCACCACCGGCACGCCCTCGAGGTCGACATTCAGGCGCCTGGCGATCTCGTGGAGCATGCCGGGCTTGGGCTTGCGGCACTCGCAACCGTCCCTGTCCGTGTGCGGGCAGAAGAAGATCGCGTCGATGCGGCCGCCAGCCTGGTGCACGGCGCGGTGCATGGCGTCGTGGATCGCGTTCAGCGTCGCCATGTCGAAGAGACCCTGCCCGATGCCCGACTGGTTGGTCGCCACCACCACGCGATACCCCGCCTGCGTGAGGCGCGCGATGGCTTCGAGGCTTCCCTTGATCGGCTTCCACTCCGCCGGCGACTTGATGTACTGGTCGCTGTCGTGGTTGATGGTGCCGTCGCGGTCGAGCACCACGAGCTTCACGCGAGCGGCCCTTGCGCGCGCATCACGCCGCCAGCCTCGAGAGGTCGGCGATGCGGTTCATGGTGGCGTGCAGCTTGCCCAGGAAACCGACGCGGTTCAGCCGCACACGTTCGTCCTTGTCCATCACCAGCACCTTGTCGAAGAACGCGTCCACCGGCGCCTTGAGCGCGGCGAGCGTCTTCAGCGCGCCGGTGTAGTCGCCGGCCTTGAACGCGCTTTCGAATCCCGGCAGCACCGCCGTAAACGCGCTCGCCAGCTGCTTTTCCTCCGCCTCGGTGAACAGCGCCGCATCGAACTCCGCCGGCACGCTGCCCGCCTGCTTGAGGATGTTGGCGATGCGCTTGTTGGCGGCGGCAAGGCTCGGCGCCTCGGGCAGCTGCGCGAAGGCGCGCACCGCCTCGAGCTGCCTGGGCACCTGGTCCAGGCGCACGAAGGCGCGGCTGAGCACCGCATCGATTTCGAGTGCCGCGTAGCCGCGCTCGGCAAGGTAGCCGCGCAGCCGCTCCAGGATGAAGCCGATCACGTCGGTGTGCGCCTGGCCGATCTGCGCCTGGTCGATCACGGGTTCCTTGGGCAGCGCGCGGTAGGCGGCGCTCACCAGCTCGTTGAGCTGCACCGGGTAGGAGCGTTCGACCAGGATGCGGATCACGCCGAGCGCGGCGCGGCGCAGGCCGTAGGGATCCTTCTCGCCCGTGGGCTGCTGGCCGATGCCGAAGAAGCCCGCGAGCAGATAGAGCTTGTCGGCCAGCGCCACCGCGCAGGACACCAGCGATTCCGGCAGCCGGTCGCCCGCGAAGCGCGGGCGGTAGTGCGCCTCGATGGCATCCGCCACTTCGGGCGGCTCGCCATCGTGCAGCGCGTAGTAGCGCCCCATGATGCCTTGCAGTTCCGGGAACTCGCCGACCATGCCGGTGAGCAGATCGGCCTTCGCGAGCTCCGCGCCACGCTCGGCGAGCGCCGCGGCGCGCTCCGCGGGCTCGTCGGCGGCGACGAGCATCCGCGCCAGCATGCCGGCGAGGATCTTGGTGCGCCGCACGCGGTCCCCCTGGCTGCCGAGCTTGTGGTGGAACACCACCTTGTCGAGCTGCGGTATGCGCTCCTCGAGGCGCTGCTTGCGGTCCTGGTCGTAGAAGAAGCGCGCGTCCTCCAGCCGCGGGCGCACCACGCGCTCGTTGCCGCTCACGACGTGGCGCGGGTCGGCGAGCTGCATGTTCGAGACGATGAGAAAGCGCGGCAGGAGCTTGCCGCCGGCGTCGAACAACGGGAAGTATTTCTGGTTCTGCCGCATGGTGAGAATCAGGCACTCCTGCGGCACCGCGAGGTACGCCGGGTCGAACTGGCCGACGTACACCGTGGGATGCTCGACGAGCGCGGTCACCTCGTCGAGCAGGGAGCCGGTGTCGCCGAGCGAAGCTTTCGACTGCTTCGCCTTGTGCTGCAGCTGGCGCTCGATCTCGCTGCGGCGCGCGCCGAAGTCGGCGAGCACCATGCCCTGGTCGCGCAACTGCGCCTCGTAGCCGTCGGCGTTCTTGAGCGCGATCCGGCTCTTTCCCATGAAGCGGTGGCCGCGCGTGTGCCTGCCCGACTCGACGCCGAGCACCGTTCCGGCCATGAGTTTCGCGCCGTGCAGCATGACCAGCCCGTGCACCGGGCGCACGAACTGCGCCTCGCCCGCGCCCCAGCGCATGAGCTTCGAGACGGGCAGCGCCTTGAGCGCGGCCTCGACCTTCGCGGCGAGCACCTCGCCCAGCACCGCGCCCGGCAGCGTGCGTTCCAAGGCGTAGACCGGGCCCTTCGGGGTGTCGACCCGGGCGAGCTGCTCGACGCTGGCGCCATGCTTGCGCGCGAAGCCCGCCACGGCCTCGGCGGGCGCCTTGGCCGAGGGGCCGAGCACGCGGTCGCGCGACTCGCCGGCGGCAGCGCGCACGTGCGACACCGCCACCGCGAGGCGGCGCGGCGTGGCGAAGTAGCGCGAGCCGCTCTCACTCGTGCGCAGCCCGGCGCTCTCCAGCGCGTGGGTGAGCGCATCGCGGAAGGCGCGCGCCAGCGCCTCCAGCGACCGGGGCGGCAGCTCCTCGGTGAGGATCTCGACGAGCAGCGTCGCCGTGCGCGGCGCGGCCGCGGGCTTGCGCGCCATCGCCTAGCTCCGTCCCATCGGGAAGCCGAGCTTCTCGCGCGAGTCGTAGTAGGCCTGCGCCACCGCGCGCGCGAGCGCGCGGACGCGCGCGATGTAGGCCGCGCGCTCGGTGACCGAGATCGCGCCGCGCGCCTCCAGCAGGTTGAAGGCGTGCGAGGACTTCATCACCATCTCGTAGGCGGGCAGCACGCACTGCGCCTCGATCAGGCGCCTGGCCTCCGCCTCGAACTCGCCGAAGTGCCGGGTCAGCATCTCGGCATTGGCGAGCTCGAAGTTGTAGCGCGACTGCTCCACTTCGTTCTGGTGGAAGACGTCGCCGTACAGCACCGGCGCCGTACCGTGCTTGCGCTCGCCTGGGGTCCACACCAGGTCGTAGAGGGACTCCTTGCCCTGCAGGTACATCGCCAAGCGCTCCAGGCCGTAGGTGATCTCGCCGAGCACCGGCTTGCAGGCGAGCGAGCCGACCTCCTGGAAGTAGGTGAACTGCGTGACCTCCATGCCGTCGAGCCACACCTCCCAGCCCAGGCCCCAGGCGCCCAGCGTCGGCGACTCCCAGTCGTCTTCGACGAAGCGGATGTCGTGCTCGCGGGCGTCGATGCCGAGCGCGGCGAGCGAGGCGAGGTAGCGCTCCTGGATGTCGAGGGGCGAGGGTTTGAGCACCACCTGGTACTGGTAGTAGTGCTGCAGGCGATTCGGGTTCTCGCCATAGCGGCCGTCCTTGGGCCGGCGCGAGGGCTGCACGTAGGCCGCGTTCCAGGGCTCCGGGCCGATCGCGCGCAGGAAGGTCGCGGTGTGGAACGTGCCGGCGCCCATTTCCATGTCGTAGGGCTGCAGCAGCACGCAGCCCTGGCGGCCCCAGAAGTCGTTCAAGCGCTGGATCAGCTGCTGGAAAGTGAGCATCGCGGGCGCAGATTCTACCGGCTGCCTCGCGCGCGGGCGACGACGGCGGCGAGGGCGAGGAGCGCGGCGCAAAGGGCGAGCGCCGGTGCGTCGGCGAAGCGCACGTAGGGCGTCGCGCCAGCATAGCCCTGCACCTCGACATCCAGCCGGCCCTCGGCGAACTGCGGCAGGCGCGCGCGCACGGCCCCGTCGCGCCCGATCGCCGCCGTGATGCCGGTGTTGGTCGCCGTCAGGTGCATGCGCCCGGTCTCGAGCGCGCGCGCGCGCGCGATCTGCAGGTGCTGCGCTGGCGCAAGCGAGTCGCCGAACCAGGCCACGTTGGAGACGTTGACCAGCAGGGTCGCCTCGGGAAGCTGGCGGATCAGCTCGCCGCCGTAGGCATCCTCGTAGCAGATGTTGACCGCGACGCGCTGGCCGGCGACGGCGAGCGGCGGCTGCGTAGCCGCGCCGCGCGAGAAGTCGGCGAGCGGGATGTGCAGCACGCGCACGATCCAGCCGAAGCCCGGCGGCACGAATTCGCCGAAGGGCACCAGGTGCACCTTGTGATAGCGCTGCGTGGGCGACGCACCCAGGCTGACGACGCTGTTGTAGTACTCGCCAGGCGCGGTGCGCGTGGGAGCGCCCAGCAGGAGGTCGCCGCCGTTGCGCGCGGCGGCCACGCGCAGCCGCTCGAGATAGGCGGGCTCGACGCTGTCCAGCATGCGCGGCACCGCGGTCTCGGGCAGCACGATGAGGCGCGCACGGCTTTCTTCCGCGAGGCGCGCGTGCACTTCCAGCGTGCGCACATAGCGGGCCGGATCGAACTTGAGGGCCTGCGGCACGTTGCCCTGCACGAGGCTCGCCGTGACCGGCGCACCCGCCGGCACGGTCCATTCGACCTCACGCAGCGCGGCACCGGCCAAGCCGAGGATAGCGAAGGCCGCTGCGGCGGCCCAGCGCGCCTGGCCGGCCGCCATGCACCAGAGCAGCCCCGCGGCGAGCGCCGAGGCGAACGACAGTGCGTAGACGCCGCCCAGCGGCGCAAAGCCCGCGAGCGGCGTATCGATCGCCGCGCTGCCGAGGGCGAGCCAGGGAAAGCCCGTGAACAGCGTTGCGCGCAGCCATTCGCCGAGCGTCCACAGCGCCGGGATGACGAGCGCCGCTCGCACCGCGAGTGGCAGGCGAAACATCGTCTGCAACGCGCCGGCGAGCGCGGCATAGGAAGCCAGGATCGCGCAAAAGGCGACGGTGGCGAAGGCGGCGAGCGGCGCAGGCATGGCGCCGTAGCGATGCAGGCTGATGTACACCCAGGAAACGCCGGCGAGGAACGTGCCCATGCCGAAGGCGAAGCCCAGCCACGCGGCGGCGCGCGCGCCGGGGGCCGCGAGCCACAGGTGCACGAGGACCGCCAGCGCGGCGAGCGCCAGCGGGAACCACTCGAGGGGGGCGAAAGCCGGCACCATCGCCGCGCCGGCCACGAACGCGACGAGCAGGCGGCGGCGGGACATTACTTGGGCTTGTCGACGAGCAGCGTGTAGACGCGCCGGCTGTCGGCGCGCAGCACCTGGAACTTGTAGCCGCCGACCGCCACGGTCTCGCCGCGCTTGGGCAGGCGCCCGAGGTGCGCGATCAGCAGGCCGCCCACCGTGTCGTGCTCCTGGTCGGAGAAGCCGGCGCCGAAGGCGGCATTGAAGTCGGCGATCTGGGTGAGCGCCTTGACGCGGTAGCGGCCGCCGGGCTCCAGCAGGATGTTGTCGCTCGCCTCGTCGAAGTCGTACTCGTCCTCGATGTCGCCCACGATCTGCTCGAGCACGTCCTCGATGGTCACCAGGCCCGCGACGCCGCCGTACTCGTCGACCACGATGGCCATGTGGTTGCGGCTGGCGCGGAACTCGCGCAGCAGCACGTTCAGGCGCTTGGCCTCGGGCACGAAGATCGCGGGGCGCAGCATCTCGCGCACGTTGAACTCCTCCTCGCCGGCGTAGTAGCGCAGCAGGTCCTTGGCGAGCAGGATGCCGATCACGTCGTCGCGGTTCTGGTCGATCACCGGGAAGCGCGAGTGCGCGGTGGCGATCACCTGCGGGATGAAATCCTCCACCTTCGAGTGGATGTCGATGACGTCCATCTGCGCGCGCGGCACCATGATGTCGCGCACCGGCATCTCGGAAACGGTGAGCGCGCCCTCGATCATGGAGAGCGCGTCGGCATCGAGCAGGTTGCGCTGGTAGGCCGAGCGCAGCAGCGCCAGCAGCTGCTCGCGGTCCTCGGGCTCGCGCAGCAGCAGCGCCGAGAGGCGCTCGATCAGACCGGGTCGCGAAGGCTCATTCATGCGCGGCCGCTCATTCTACTGCGTAGGGATCGGCCACCCCGAGCCGGCGCAGGATGCGGATCTCGGCGCGCTCCATGCGCCCGGCCGCGCGCGCGCGGGCATGGTCCATGCCGCGCAGGTGCAGCATGCCGTGCACCACGAGGTGCGCGTAGTGCGCGGCGAGCGTCTTGCCCTGTGCGCGCGCCTCGCGGCGGATCACCGGGTGGCACAGCACGATGTCGCCGCGCACTGCCGTGGAGCGCACGTTGCGCGCAGGCGCGTAGGCGAAGGACAGCACATTGGTGGCGTAGTCGCGACCGCGGAAATTGCGGTTCAGGCGGCGCGATTCGGCCGCGCCAACCACGCGTAGCGTCACGTCGCTGCCCGCGCGCGCGGCGGCCAGCGCCCACGCGCGCAGACGCCGGGGGCTCGGCGCGCCGCGCACGGCGCGCTGCACCGCGACGCTACTTCGGGGGCGCTTCGCCGGCGTGCTTCTCGTAGGCATCGATGATGCGCGCGACCAGCGGGTGGCGCACCACGTCGGCCGCGGTGAACTCGGTGAAGGCGATGCCGCGCACCTCGGCGAGGATGCGGCGCGCCTCGATGAGGCCGCTCTTCTGGCCGCGCGCGAGGTCGATCTGCGTGACGTCGCCGTTCACCACGGCCTTGGCGCCGAAGCCGATGCGCGTGAGGAACATCTTCATCTGCTCGGGCGTGGTGTTCTGCGCCTCGTCCAGGATGACGAAGGCATGGTTGAGCGTGCGGCCGCGCATGTAGGCGAGCGGCGCGAGCTCGATCGTGCCGCGCTCGAGCAGCTTGCCCACCTTGTCGAAGCCCATCAGGTCGTAGAGCGCGTCGTACAGCGGGCGCAGGTAGGGATCCACCTTCTGCGCGAGGTCGCCGGGCAGGAAGCCCAGGCGCTCGCCGGCCTCGACGGCCGGGCGCACGAGCACGATGCGCTTCACCTTGTCGCGCTCCAGCGCGTCCACCGCGCAGGCCACCGCCAGGTAGGTCTTGCCGGTGCCCGCCGGCCCGATACCGAAGGTGATGTCGTGCGCAAGGATGTGCTCGAGGTACTGCACCTGGTGCGGCGTGCGGCCGTGCAGGTCGGCGCGGCGCGTGAGCAGCCGCGGTCCCGCCTCGTCGGCCTCGGTCGCCGCGCCGCGCGCAAGCTCGGCGAGGCCGAGCTGCACGTCGTCCACGCTCAACTCCTTCGCCGCCTTGGCATAGAAATGCTCGAGGGCGCGCGCCGCGTGCTGCGCCTGGCCCGGCGCGCCGCGCACCGTGAAGCGCGCGCCGCGGCGCGCGATCGAGACGTCGAGCGCCGACTCGATCTGGCGCAGGTTGGCGTCCAGCGCGCCGCACAGCCGCGCGAGGCGCTGGTTGTCGACCGGGTCGAGGCGCACTTCCACGGGCTTGGCGCCGGCCAGAGTCGTCCCCCGCTTCCTAGCGGACGTCCTGCGCCAGCTCGCCGCGCAGCGTGTGCGCGAGCGCGCTGGTGATGCGCACGTCCGCGAACGCCGCAGCGGGATCCGCGCGGCCGGGGAAGTTCACCACCCGGTTGTTGCCGGTGCGGCCGGCCAGCTCGTGAGGGCTCTTCCTCGACGGTCCTTCGACGAGCACGCGCTGCACGCTGCCCACCATCGCTTCGCTGACGGCGGCCGCCTGCGCATCGAGCTGCGCCTGCAGTTGCTGCAGGCGCTCGAGCTTTTCCGCCTGCGGCACGGGGTCTGGCAGCTCCGCAGCGGGCGTCCCGGGCCGCGGACTGTAGAGGAAGGAGAACGAGGCATCGAAGTCGAGCTCCTGCACGAGCCGCAGCGTGGCCTCGAAGTCGCTCGCCGTCTCGCCCGGGAAGCCGACGATGAAGTCCGAGCTGAGGCTGACCTCGGGCCGCGCCTTGCGCAGGCGCCGCACCAGCGAGCGGTACTCGAGGGAGGTGTAGCCGCGCTTCATCGCCGCGAGGATGCGGTCGGACCCCGATTGCACCGGCAGGTGCACGTGCGGCGCGAGGCCCGGCAGCTCGGCGTGCGCGTCGATCAGCCGCTGCGTGAACTCGCGCGGGTGCGAGGTCGTGTAGCGGATGCGCTCGATGCCGTCGAGCTCCGCCACGTAGCGCAACAGCTCGGCAAAGTCGGCGGGCGCGCCGCCGATCTCGCCGCGCCAGGCGTTCACGTTCTGCCCGAGGAGCGTCACTTCCGCCACGCCCTGCGCGGCGAGTGCCGCGATCTCGCCCAGCACGTCGGCGAACGGGCGCGACACTTCCTCGCCGCGCGTGTAGGGCACGACGCAGAAGCTGCAGTACTTGCTGCAGCCTTCCATGATCGAGACGAAAGCCGCGGCGCCTTCGGCGCGCGGCGCCGGCAGGCGGTCGAACTTCTCGATCTCGGGAAAGCTGACGTCGACCTGCGGCCGGCCGCTCGCGCGGCGCTGCGCGAGCAGCGCCGGCAGCCGGTGCAGCGTCTGCGGCCCGAATACCACGTCGACGAAAGGCGCGCGCGCGACGATGCCGGCGCCTTCCTGGCTCGCGACGCAGCCGCCGACGGCGATCATCAACCCGGGGTTCTCGCGCTTGAGGTGCCGGACGCGCCCCAGATCGGCGAACACCTTCTCCTGCGCCTTCTCGCGCACCGAGCAGGTATTGAAGACGATGACATCGGCCTCCTCCGGCCGCGCGGCGGCCTCGAGCTGCTCCGCTTCGGCGAGCACCGCGGCGATCTTCTCCGAGTCGTACGCGTTCATCTGGCAGCCGAAGGTGCGCAGGTAGAGCTTGCCGGCCATGGCGCGGTCGCCGGGCTATTTCGCCGTGGCGGCGGGCTTGGCCGGCGCCGGCACGGGCTTCGGCGCGGGCGGCGGGGCCGACGCGGCGGCTTCCTGGGGCGTGAGGATCCAGACGCGCGAGACGTGGCCCAGCGCATCCGCCTGGTACTTCACCACGGTCGGCTGCGCAATGGCCGTGGGCAGCACGAGCCGGTTGTGGATGTCGCGGATCTGCGCCCCCGGCGCGAGCCGCGCCTTGGTCTGGTCGATCTGCACGATCATGTCCTGCAGGTGGCGCATCACGCCGCGCTTGGCATCCGGCGGCACCGTGCGCAACTGCGCGTGCGCCGCCACCGAGGCGCAGGCGATGAGCGCGACGGCGAGCAGGCGGATCATCGAGGCAGCGCGCAGCGGGCCTGGAAGGGAAAGAAGTGGTGGCGAATCAGGGACTCGAACCCCGGACACACGGATTATGATTCCGCTGCTCTAACCAGCTGAGCTAATTCGCCACGCATGGCAAATTTTAATCCACGCGCCGCCCGAGCGCCATCGCCGCCTGCGCGGCGGTGGCTACAATGCCGGCCGTGATCTTCGACATCGCGATCGTCGGCGCAGGCAGCGCGGGTCTCGCGCTGGCGCGCGCCGCGCGCGGGCTGACGGTGGCGCTGATCGCGCCGGAGAGCGCGCCGGCCCCGCCCGAAGGGGCATTCGACACGCGCGTCTACGCCTTGAGCCCGGGCAACGCCGCGTTCCTCGCCGAGCTGGGCGCCTGGCAGGCGCTCGCGCCGGAGCGGATTGCGCCGGTGCACGCGATGCAGGTCCACGGCGATGCCGCGGATAGCGCGATCGAGTTCGACGCCTATCGGGCCGGTGCGCGCGAGCTGGCGTGGATCGTCGAGGACCGCGCGCTGCAGGCGGCGCTCTGGCGTGGGCTGGGGGAGCGCGAGGGACTCGAGATCTTCGCGCCGGCGCAGTGCCGGCGGCTGCAGATCTCGACCGACGCGGTGCGCGTGCAACTCGCCGACGGTGGCGAGATCGCGGCGCGGCTCGTCGTCGGCGCCGATGGCGCGCAATCGCTCGTGCGCGGCGAGGCCGGCATCGCCGCCGCGGCACAGGACTATGGGCAGCGCGCGGTCGTGGCGACCTTTGCCTGCGAGCGCGCGCACGGCAACGTCGCGCGACAGTGGTTCCAGCGCGGCCCGGTGCTCGCGCTCCTGCCGTTGCCCGGCGACCGGGTGTCGATGGTGTGGTCGACCGGCGAGGCCGAGGCCGCGCGCCTGATGGCGCTCGATGCTTCGGCGCTCAGCAAGGAGGTGGCAGCCGCGGCCGGCGGCGCCCTCGGCGAGTTGATCGCGATCTCGCCGCCGCGGGATTTCGCATTGCGCCGGCTCACGGCCGGCGCGAGCGTCGCGCCGCGCGTAGCGCTGGTGGGCGACGCGGCGCACGTCGTGCATCCGCTCGCCGGGCAGGGCGCGAACCTCGGCCTGCAGGACGCGCGCGAACTCGCGGCGACGCTGCGCGCGCGCGAAGCGTGGCGCGATCCCGGCGAGCTGCGGCTGCTGCGCCGCTATGCGCGCGCGCGGGCGGGCGACGCGCTGGCGATGCAAGCCGCGGTGCATGGCCTGCATCGCCTCTTCGGCGCCCAGGCCGCTCCGCTGGCGTGGCTGCGCAACGCTGGATTGAACTTGACCGACCGCCTCCCGGTCATAAAGAACCTCCTCATGCGCCAGGCGATGTCCTGATGACGAAGCTCCTTGCTGCATTCGCCCTGCTCGCCGCCAGCGCCGGTGCCCTTGCCGACGAGGCGAAGATCCGCCGCATGGTGGAGTCCAAGCTCGGCGGTGTGAAGGTGGAGGGCGTGCAGCCGGCGCCGCTGCCCGGCTTTTTCGAGGTGCGCTTCACTTCGCGCGAGGGCCCGCAGATCGTCTACACGGACGCCGAGGCCACGCACATCTTCGTCGGCGAGCTGATCGAAGCGCGCACCAACCGCAACCTCACCGAGGAACGGCTGCGCAAGCTCTCGGCGATCAGCTTCGACAAGCTGCCGCTCGAGCTGGCGGTGAAAGTGCAGCGCGGCAGCGGCAAGCGCGTGCTGGCGATCTTTTCCGATCCTTACTGCCCGGCGTGCCGGCAGTTCGAGCAGACGCTGGCGCAGATCGAGGACATCACGATCTACTACTTCATGTACCCGGTGATCCGTCCCGAGCTCGCCGACCATTCGCGCGCGGTGTGGTGCTCGCCGGACCGCGGCAAGGCCTGGCTCGAGCTCGCGGCGCGTCCGAAGCCGCGCGTGCCGGCTGCCAGTCCTTCCTGCGAAAGTCCGGTGGAGCAGGTCGTCGACCTGGGGCGCACGCTGGGCGTCTCTTCGACACCGACGCTGTTCTTCGCCAATGGCGAGCGCATGCGCGGCGGGCTGCAGGCGCCGCAGCTGCGCACCATGCTCGACGAGTCGTCGCGCGCGGCGCGCGCGAAGTAGCGCTCGGCGCGGCCTAGCGCTTCGGCAGCGCTTCGCCGCGCGGCCACAGCAGCCACAGGCGCCCCGGCTGGCGCATGCGGCCGGCGAGCACCCCGGCCTCGGATCCTGTTCCCCAGAAGAAATCCGCGCGCACCGCGCCGCGAATCGCGCCGCCCGTGTCCTGCGCCACCACCAGGCGCTGGAGCGGCTCGGGCGAGAGCGGATAAGTGGTGGCGAGATAGACCGGCGCGCCGAGGGGCACGTGCAGCGGGTCCACCGCGATGCTGTAGCCGGCCTCGAGCGGCACGCCCATCGCGCCGAGGGGGCCGCCCGCCGCGGGCAGCTCGCGGAAGAATACATAGCTCGGATTCTGGTTGAGGGCTTCCTGGTAGCGCGCGGGATTCGCCGCGGCCCAGGCCTTGATGCTCTGCATCGAGGCCTGATCGAGTGTCAGCTCGCCGCGCTCCGCGAGGTAGCGGCCGAGCGAGCGGTACGGATGGCCGTTGTGCTCGGCGTAGCCGATGCGGATGCGCTCGCCCGACTCCAGCTGGATCTGCCCGGAGCCCTGGATCTGCAGGAAGAACAGCTCCACCGGGTCCGCCACCCAGGCGATCACCGGCGCGTCGAACGCAGGTCCGCGCGCGTCGATTTCGCCGCGCGAGTAGTAAGGCTCGAGCCGCCGGCCATTGAGCCGGCCGCGCAGGCGCAGGCCGCGCAGCTCGGGGTACTGGCCGGCGAGGTCCACCACGATGAGGTCCTGCGGCAGCCCGAATACCGGCCGCGCAAAGCGCGCGCCGCGGCTGCGGCTGCCCTCGAGCAAGGGCTCGTAATAACCCGTGACCAACCCCTCGCGCGCGCCCTCCGGCGCGACCACGGCGTAGGCGGTGAACGCGCGCTCGAAGAACGCGCGCGCCGCGCCATCGTCGCCGGCGGGCAGCGCGCGCGCTTCCTCGCAGGCGGCTTTCATGGCACGCGCGCTCGAGCCGGTGCGGCAGCTGGAGACGAAGGCGCGCACGCTCGCGGCAGCCGGGGCGCTCGTCCAGCCCGGCAGCTCCGCGAAAGCCACCGGCTCGTAGCGCGCCTCGGCAGGCGGCGCGGGCTTCGGCGGGCAGGGGCACGCGCCCGGCGGGACTTGGGCGCAGCCCGCGGCCAGTAGAATCGCCGCAACGAGGACGGAGGCGGGGCGCACGATGTGGGTCGTCATCCTGGAAATGGCCGTGGCGCTGGCGCTGCTGGCGCTGATCGTCTGGTGGACCTGGCCGAAGAAGCCGCGGGAAGGCGAACGCGACAAGTGA
>DASTHP010000348.1:0-2620 GCA_035718125.1 Burkholderiales bacterium
GCCGCCCACTGCGCGGGCGCGGCGCCGTCGTAGCCCGTATCGAGCACGCGCCGCGGCACGCCGAGATAGCCGGCCCACACGCCCGCGGTGCCAAACAGAAGCAGTCCGGCGGTCGCCAACGCCGGCATCCAGCGCAGCAACCCCGGGCGCCTTACGGCGCGGCCCGTGAGTGCCGGCAGCGCGTAGACGAGCGCGGCGAGCAGCGTAAAGGTCACCGTGCCCACGGTGAGGAAATGGAAGTAGCCCGGCACGAAGAAGGTGTCGGAGAGCAGCGGCGCGAGCTTCTCCTGGATCAGCACGAAGGCGAGCGCGCCGCCGAGCGCGAGGTTGACGACCGCAAAGCCGATTGCCGACATCGCCGGGTTCGACCAGGGCAGCATGCGGATCCAGCCGAACAAGCCGCGCGCTCCCGCGCTGCGTGCGTGCACTTCGAGCGAGGCGACGATCACCAGGAACACGGTGACCGTAGGCACGCTGATGAACAGCGACAAGAGCGACCCCAGCACGCGCACGGTCTCGGCGAGGCCGGGCTCGAGGAACATGTGGTACAGCGACGTGGGCGGCACGAACACCAGGTAGCTCGCGAACACGATCTTGGAGAAGCGCGCGCCGAACACCGACTTGACCCCCGTGAGCGCCTCCACCAGCACGTACCAGACGAGCACCGTCGCCATGAGCGGCAGGTAGTGCATGTTGTGAAAGAGGATGTGCCAGCTCGTGGAATGCTCCGCGGGCAGCGGCCCGAAGCCGAACGCCCAGCGCGCCGCGGGCAGGAAGGCATAGGCTGCGGCGATCGCGCTCACGATGAGCAGTCCCGCCCAAGCGCAGGCGGCGAAGCTCACCACCGGCCACTCGGTAATCTCGCCCGCCGCGAGCGGCCGCAGAGTCGTGGCCACGCCCGCCGCCGCGACGCTTGCCAGCCCAGCCGCGAGCATCAGGTAGCCGGCATAGAACGCGGCCGTCACCGTCGAAGGCCCGCCCGCAACATCGGGCGGTGCGTCATAAAGGAGCGGCATGCCGGTGAGGATGGCGTAGAGGTTCGCGGCGAAGCCGGCGAGCATCAGCGCCAGTCCCGCCCAGGCGAGCGGCCGCCAGGCAATGCCGCGCGCCGGCGCGGTATACGCGGCCGCGAACGCGAGCAGCAGGCCAGCCTGCGCGAAATACAGCCAGTAGAAGAAGATGCTCACCGCGTGCCCGGTGAGCGCGCGATAGCCCGTAAGCGGGTCGAGTTGCAGGAAGCCGGCGCGCGCGAGCGCGGTCGCGGAACCCCACAGCACGCCCAGGACGAGCGCCGCCAGCGCGGCGGCGAAGGTCACCTTCAGCAGCCGCTTGTCGGCGGGAGCGAGCGCGGCGAGGCCTTCGGTCAGTGCATGGCGGCTCATGATCCGGCCCTCCGCTCGGTGACGACGATCTTGCCCTGCATGCGGTCGTGCGTCAGGCCGCAGTACACCGTGCAATACAACAGGTGCTCGCCTGCGCGCTGGAACGTCAGCTCCTGCTCGACCAGCACACCCGGCCGCAGGCGCACGACGCGCGCGCCGGGCCCCACGCGCACGGAAGCGCCGTGCGCGACATCCACCGCCATCATGCGAAAGCGGTACGGCACGCCCGCCTCGAGGCGCAGCACCGCGGGGAGGAAGCCGAACTGGTAGGCCATCAGGTAGACATCGATCGGGCCTTCGTCCGCTTCTTCCTCCACCGGCGCGGGCGCCTCCTGCACCGCACCTGGCGCGGCGTGCGGCTTGGCGTGGCCGTGGTCGTCGCCGCCGTGGGCGCGCGGCTCCGGCTTGGGCGCGGCAACGGCAGCGCGCGGGCGCCTGGGTTGCACGCTGCCGTCGGGCAGCTTGTGCTGCTCGGCAAAGCGCTCTGCGAGGCTGCGGAATTCCGCGATCTGCGTCTTCGCCTCCTGCGCGGGCGCGGCGCCATGGCCACCGTGGCCGCCCGGCTCCTCCGCGTGCCCCGCTTCCGCATCATCGTGGCCGCCAAAGCCGAGCGGCGCAGCGCCGTAGGCGGCCCACAGCAGGTAAAGGCTCACCAGGCCGAAGCCCGCCGTGGCGATGAATCCGCGCCGCGCGGTCCAGTGCCTGCGATCTGCGCTCGTGCCTTCGCTCATGCCTTCGCTCATGCCATTCTCCCCAGCGTCAGTCCATGCCGCAGGCTACTTCGCGGCTTCGATTCTCGTCACCGTGTAGGCGCCGCCGAGCTTTTCGGCGGAGAACTTCACCTTGTCGCCGGGCTTCACCTGCTCGAGCATCGCCGCATCCTTCACCTGGAACACCATGGTCATCGCCGGCATGTCGAGGGCCGGCATGGGCCCGTGCTTGATGGTGATCTTCTTCGCGTCCTTGTCCACCTTGCGGATCTCGCCGTCCGCGAGCTGCGCGAACGCGCTCGTTGCGCCGAACGCCAGAAGCAATGCCACCGTAAAGCGTTTCATCCAGACTCTCCTTGTCAACGGACCGTGACCTTGCCGACCATCCCCGCCTCGAAATGGCCGGGGATCAGGCAGCCGAAATAGAAGGTGCCGGGCTGCGTGAAGCGCCAGCCGATCTCCCCCGTCTTGCCGGGCGCGACGTGCGCCATGTGCGGCTCGTCATGCTCCATGCCGGGGAATTTCTTC
>DASTHP010000349.1:0-2779 GCA_035718125.1 Burkholderiales bacterium
CCGGTGGTGCCCGCGACCATCAGGTGCGGCATCTTCTGCAGGTCCACCACCACCGGGTTGCCGGCGATGTCCTTCCCGAGCGCCAGCGCGAGCGGCGTGTGCATCCCGGCGTACACCTCGGAGCCGAGGATCTCCGAGAGGCGCACGGTCTGGCGGTGCGGGTTCGGGATCTCCAGCCCCATGCAGGACTTGCCGGGAATCGTCTCCACGACGCGGATCGACACCACCGAGAGCGCGCGCGCCAGGTCCTTCACCAGGTTGACGATCTGGCTGCCCTTGACGCCGACCGCGGGCTCGATCTCGTAGCGCGTGATCACCGGGCCCGGGTAGGCCGCCAGCACCTTCGCCGACACGCCGAAGTCGGAAAGCTTCTTCTCGATGAGGCGCGAGGTGAATTCCAGCGTCTCGGCGCTCACCTGCTCGCCTTCGTGCGCCACCTCGTCGAGCAGCTTCACGGGCGGCAGCGGCGTGTCCGGCAGGTGCTCGAACAGCGGCGCCTGCTTTTCCTTCTGCACGCGCTCGGACTTCCTGATCTGCGCCACCGGCGCCGCGATCACCAGGGGCGGATGCTCCTCCTCGCGCTTCTTCTCGGCCTCGACCATCACCTCGCGCTCCTCGCGCGCGATGTCTCCCGCCTTGCGGTCGGCGCGGCTGTCCCAGGCGCCGCGCGCCAGGCCGGCGGCGGACTCGAGCAGCAGCCCGGTGAGCTCCGCCATCGCCAGCCAGGAGACGCCGGTGAACAGGCTGAAGCCCACCGCGGCAAGCGTCAGCAGCAGCAGCGTCGCGCCGGTAAAGCCGAGCAGGCCCGCGGCGAAGTCGCCGATCACCCTGCCCAGCATGCCGCCGGGCGCCAGCGGCAGCTGCGCGCCGAGCGTGTGCAGCCGCAGCGCCTCGAGCGCCGCGCTCGCGAGCAGCAGCAGGGCGAAACCGGCGAGCGCAATCGCCAGCGGCCGCCGGTCGATCAGCACGCTGCGGTCCAGGCGCCGATAGCCCCAGGCGACGGCCACCAGGCACAAGGCGACCCACCAGTACGCCGAGACGCCGAACAGGTACAGCAGCAGGTCGGCGATCCAGGCGCCGGCGCGGCCGCCGGCATTGTGGACCTGCGCCGCGGTCGCGCTGTGCGACCAGCTCGGATCGCCCTTGTTGAACGTGAGCAGGATCAGCAGCAGGTAGCCGGCGAGCGCCGCCAGCGCCAGCCAGCGGGCCTCGCGCAACAGGTTGGCAAGCTTCGCGGGAAGGGGTGCGGCTGTGGTTTTCTGCGCTGCTGCCATCGCGGCCCGATCGGGTCCGGCGATTTTACCGCACGGGGTACGTCCCCCGGCGCCCGCCGCCGGGCGTCAGTCCGGCAGCAGGATGGAGTCGCGCAGCACGATGGTAGAGCCGCGCATCTCGATGAAGCCGCCCACCTGCAGGTCCTTCATGACCCGGCTCACCATCTCGCGCGAGGCGCCGATCATCTTGGCGATGTCCTGCTTGGGCAGTCGCTTGGTCACCATCTTCTGCCCGTCCACGGTTTCCGCCATGTCGAGCAGCAGGCGCGCCACGCGCCCGTAGACGTCGAGCAGCGCGAGGCTGCCGATCTTGCGGTCGGCCTCGCGCAGGCGCCGCACCAGGCCGCGCATCACCGCCATCGACATCTCGAAATTCTCGGCCAGGCACTTCTTGAAGTCGCGCCGGTTGATCGACAGCAGCTCGCACGGCTCGATGGCGATCACGCTCGCCGAGCGCGGGGCGTCGTCGATCAGCCCCATCTCGCCGAAGAACTCGCCGGGCCCGAGGATCGTGAGGATCACTTCCTTGCCGTCGGCGTCGCTCATCATCACCTTGAGGCGGCCGGAGAGAATGATGTAGAGCGAGTCGGTCGGGTCCCCCGCCGCCATGATGATCGTGCCGCGCGTCACGCTGCGGCGCGTCACCACGGTCGTGAGCATGCGCAGCGGCTCCTCGGAGAAGCTCGCGAAAAGCGGCACCGAGCGCAGCATTGCCGTTGAAACCGAAGCCGCCATGTCCTTGATCTCCCCCACCTATGGTAGCAAACCGCGCGCGCGCTCGCTTTCGCCGATGCGCAGGGCGCAAACCGGCGTCCAGCCGGCCGCCGCCGCGGACCGGGCGGGGGTGCCAGCCGGTGGCGGGCGCCGCCCGGCGGCGGGCCGGCGCGCCCGCCTTGTTATCTATAATGCGAGCCCCAATTTCAGTATAGTCGCCGCGCCGTCCGGGGTCCCCCGCCCATGCCCACTCGCCATCAACGCCTCGTGATCCTCGGTTCCGGTCCCGCCGGCTACACGGCGGCGGTCTACGCGGCGCGCGCCAACCTCAAGCCCGTGCTGGTGACCGGCGTCGCGCAGGGCGGTCAGCTGATGACCACCACTGACGTGGACAACTGGCCGGCCGATGCCGCGGGCGTGCAGGGGCCCGAGCTGATGGAGCGCTTCCAGAAGCACGCCGAGCGCTTCGACACCGAGCTCGTCTTCGATCAGGTGCACAAGGTGCGGTTCGACGTGCGCCCCTTCGTGCTGGAGGGCGACGCCGCCACCTACACCTGCGACGCGGTGATCATCGCCACCGGCGCCTCGGCGCGGTACCTGGGCCTTGCCTCGGAGCAGAAATTTCTCGGCAAGGGCGTATCCGCGTGCGCCACCTGCGACGGCTTCTTCTTCAAGGGACAGGACGTGGCCGTGGTCGGCGGCGGCAATACCGCGGTCGAGGAGGCGCTCTACCTCGCCAATATCTGCCGCAAGGTGACGCTGGTGCACCGGCGCGACAAGTTCCGCGCCGA
>DASTHP010000350.1:0-11373 GCA_035718125.1 Burkholderiales bacterium
GCGTACCGCGGTCGCCGTGCTGGCGACGGTGTTCCTGTTCAACCTGCTGGGCCGCGGCAGCGGCGATACCTACGCGGTGTTCCTGCTGCCGCTGGAGCGCGAGTTCGGCTGGGCGCGCTCGCAGCTCACCAGCGTCTACTCGATGTACCTGCTGGTCGGCGCCTTCATCGCGCCGCTCGCTGGAACGCTGTTCGACCGCTACGGGCCGCGCACGACCTACAGCGGCGGCCTCGCGTGCCTCGCGGCGGCGTTCTTCCTCGCGTCCTCGCTCGGCAATCTCTGGGAGTTCTACCTGTTCGTCGGCGTGATGATCGGCGTCGGCGTCGGCCTGGTGGGCATGGTGCCGGCCTCGGCGCTGCTCACGCGCTGGTACCGGGTGCGCCTGTCCACCGCGATCGGCATCGCGTTCTCGGCCGCCGGCATGGGCGGCCTGATCTTCGTGCCGCTGGCGCAGGGGCTGATCGGCCTGTACGACTGGCGCACCACCTACCGCATTCTCGCGGCGCTGCTGCTCTTCGCCGTGCCCTTCGCGCTGTTCGCCATTCCGTGGAAGCGCTTCGTCATGGGCCTGCAGGACAGCATCAGCGCGCGCGACGCGCGCCAGGCGGGCGAGGGCTGGAGCGTGCGCACGGCGATGCGCACGCGCCTTTACTGGGCCCTGGTGCAGGTGTTCTTCTTCACCGCGACGGCCATGTTCATCGTGCTCGTGCAGGCGGTCGTGTACTTCATCGACATCGGCTTTTCGCCGATCGCGGCGGCGACCGCCTACGGCTTCACCGGGATGCTTTCCGTGGTTTCGGTCTCGCTGAGCGGCTTGCTGGCCGAGCGCTTCGGCTTCCGGCAGGTGGTGAGCGCGAGCTTTGCGGGCACCGCGACCGGGGTGCTGGTCCTGCTTGCGCTTTCGTACCTGCCAGCGGCCGCGCTGCTCGCGCTGTTCGTGCTGGTGTTCGGCCTGTGCATGGGCGTGCGCGGGCCGATCATCTCGGCGATCGCCACGCGGCAGTTCGCCGGGCCGCGCGTGGCCACCATTTACGGCACCATTTACTCGGCCAACGCCATCGGCGCCGCGTTCGGCTCGCTGATGGGCGGCGTGCTGCACGACCTCACCGGCGGGTATCGCACGGGATTCGCGCTTTCGGTGTGCGCGGTGGCCATGGCGGTCGCGCCGTTCTGGACGGTGCCCGCGCTGCGAAACTTCCGCTGATGCGCGGTCGTCGGCGCAAGGCGGCCCGGGTCCTGGCCTACGCAGCGGGAGCTGTCGTCATCGTGGCGCTGGCACTGGTGCTTGCCCTGCCCATGCTGCTGGACCAGCCGCGCATGCGCGCGACGCTGCAGGCGCGCGTGTCGACGCTCCTGCACGGCACGACAACGTGGGGCGGGCTGCAGCTGCGCCTGCTGCCGGCGCCACACGGGGCATTCGAACAGCTGCGCGTGGAAATCCCCGGCATTCTGACCGTACGCGCGGGCCGCCTCGAAGCCCGCCTGAGACTGTGGCCCCTGCTGCGGGGAAAGATCGAGGTGGCATCGCTGACGGCGGTCGATGCGCAGGTTCGGCTCGAGCTGGCAACCGGGCGCGTGGCGGCGCGGCCGGATGCCGCGGCGCAGGGGCTCGACCCTGTCGCCCCGTTCCGGCAGGCGGCTGGCGCCGCCGCGCGCGCAATCCAGGAGTCCGCCCCGGATTTGCAGCTGGCGATCCAGGGGGGGGCCCTGGAACTGCGCCTGCAAGGACTGCCGCCCTTGGAGCTGCGCGCGCTCGATCTGCGCGCGCACGCCACCGGCGCGCGCGTGGATCTGCGGCTCACGGCGGCCAGCGAATATTGGCGGCGCCTGAGCCTCGAAGCGGATTTCGACGTCACCAGCCAGTCCGGCCAGGCGAGCCTCGACGTCGAGGCTCTGAATCCTCACGCATGGGTCGAACGCGCGCTGCGCTCGACAGGCGTGCGATTGGCGATCGCGCCGCTCGGTGTGCGCGCGAGCCT
Organism: Burkholderiales bacterium; assembly: GCA_035718125.1. Taxonomy (GTDB): domain Bacteria; phylum Pseudomonadota; class Gammaproteobacteria; order Burkholderiales; family SG8-39; genus JAABQT01. The sequence goes on from DASTHP010000350.1 coordinate 1,980, forward strand.
GAAGACCGACGGTGCCGACGCGTTGTCTGGCCGTCTCGAGGCGCGCACGCGCTCCGTCAGGGTCTCGCAGGGCGCGCGCGCGTTCGAACTGCCCGGTGTCGCCTTGAAGACGGCGGCGCGGAGCGATGCGCAGGGCGTGCAGGTCCAGCTGGACGAGCTCCTCCTGGATGGCAGCAAGCTTCTGGAAGGGAACCTGGCGTACGCCTACGCCAGCCGTGAGACTGCGGGCCGTTTCGCCTTCGATCTCGATGCCGCGCGCATGCTCGAGCTGGTGCGCCGCGCGCTGGCCAGCGACGCTTCGGGGGACGCCATCGAGTCCGCGAGCGGACGGCTGCGCGGCGGCGCACATCTCGCGGTCCAGGGCGGGCATTGGCGCGCGGGCTTGCAATTGCGGGATGCGGACGCCTCGTTCCAGCTGCGGCGGCTGCCGTGGCCGGTGCGCCTGCGCTCGGGCAGGGCGGAATGGGTACCAGGGCTCGTGAGCGCCAGCGCCATCCAGGCTGGGCTTGGGCGGTCCAGCGTAGCGGACTTCGCCGCACGGCTGCGTTTGCACGAAGCGTGGCGGCTGGATTCCGCGAGCGGCAGGGCGAGCCTCGATCTCGATCAGCTCTATCCCTGGGCGCGCGAGCAACCGGCCCTGCGCGAGGCGCTGCGCGATGTTCCGGCGGTCCAGGGCGAGCTGGGCGTGGAGCTGCTCAAGGCATCCGGGCGCCCGGCTTCGCCAGATTTCGAGGCGCGCCTGGTTCCGCGTGGCGTGCGCATCCAGGCGGACGCACTCCCGGGCATGCTGTCGGTGGACGGCGGCGCGGCGCGCATCACGCGGACCACAGCCGAGCTGCAACAGCTTAGGTTGGGCATGCTCGACGCGAAAGCGACGGTCTCCGGATCGGTGACCGGCATCGCCACGCGCGATTTTCGCGTGCGCTTGCAGCTTGCCGAGGGGAGCGCGGGGACGGACGCAGTCGCCTGGGCTCTTGCACAGGCGCAAGCGCCCTCGCAACTGGCCTTGCGCACGCCGTTTGCGTTCGAGGCCGAGCGCTTGGATTGGGGTCCGGGACGACGGCTCGAGTCCAGCGCCCGCATACGGTTCGACGCGGACACCGGCGCTGCGATGGAACAGTCCTGGCAACCGGGCACGTTCGACCTGCGCCGGCTCGATGTGCATTCCAGGCAAGGCAAGAGCGCGTTTGCGGTGCGAGCCGAAGGACGCCAGGTCAGCGGCCGCTTCAGCGGCACCCTGCATAGCGCCGTGCTGGCCTATTTCCTGAGGGATGCCGGGCGCTATTCCGGCCGTATCGCAGGCGACCTACGCTTTGCGGCCGACCCGGGCCGCTTGGGGCATGCGAGCGCCGAAGGACGGTTGAACGGGGAGGGGCTGGATCTCACCTGGCTGGCGGGACGCCCGGTGCTGGTCGAGAAGTTCGCCATCGAGGCCGACGGCAACGCCCTGCGGATGGGCGAGGTGCTGGTCAGGGCAGGCGAGGATTCGGCCACGCTGCGCGGCGAATTGCGGCGCGGCGAGCATGGCCCGATCGTCGACGCGAGCATCGAGTCCGAGGGCATCGTGCTGGACCGGCTGCTGGCGCTCGTCGCTGCCGACGGCCCGCGCACCGCAGGCGCTCTGCCTGCCAAGCCGCGCGGCGGGTCGCCCGCCGAGGCGCAGGCCGCCGCGGCCGTCGAACGGGACTTCGCGCACTGGTGGCCGTTGCCGATCACCGGGCGCGTCGCGCTGCGCGCAGGATTCATCCAGCAAGGAAGCTATCGCGCCGCGCCAGTGAACCTCGTCGTGAGTCTCGAAGCCGAGCGCGCGCGCCTGGATGTCGAGCACGCGCAGCTCTGTGGCATCGCCTTGCCGTTCACGGTGGAAGCGCGCCGCGAGGCGTGGAGCGCCGCCGCGCGGATTGCCGCGCCCAGGCAGTCGGTGAACGAAATGGCGCGCTGCCTGACGGGCGAGCACGTGCAGATCACCGGCGACGCCGATTTCCTGTTCGACCTGAAGACGCAGGGCCGTGGGCGCGACCTGCTGCGCAACCTGGAGGGCACCGGCAGGATCGAAACGCGCGACGGCCGGATCCAGAAGTTCGCGCTGATCGCCAACATCCTCTCCCTGCTCGACATCAAGGATACCGTGCAGGCGGCAGAGGACATCGCAGAAGGCGCGCAGGGATTCCGCTACCGCAGGATCGCCGCGGCGGGCCGGGTCCGCGACGGCCAGTTCCTGCTCGACGAAGGCGTGTTCGAGAGCCCGAGCGCGGGCATGGCGGCCAATGGCACGGTGCGGCTTGCGGACGGCGACACCCGGATGACGGTGCTGGTGGCGCCATTCGGGCGCGTGGACCGCCTGGTGCGCGGCATCCCGGTCATCGGCTACGTGGTCGGGGGCACGCTGACCAGCATTCCAGTGAGCGTAAGCGGCGATATCCGCAGCCCGCTCGTCGTGCCACTCGGGCCGCGCGCGGTGACCCAGGAGCTGCTCGGCATCTTCGAGCGCACCCTGAAGCTGCCGACCAAGCTGGTGGACCCGGATCTCAGGCAATAGCCGCGAGGCGCGCGCCGCGCTCGCGCAGCGTGCAGCCGCGCAGGTCCGCGGCCCCGCGCTCGGTGACGACGATGCCCGCCTCGCTGCGCGGCGTGGCCACCGGCCCCTGCAGCTTTTCCACGATGCGCGCGGCGGGCAGCAGCATCAGGCTCACGCCGCCGGGAGACTGATTCGCCGCGCGGATGAAGTCGAGCGCGCCGCCCACCGCCCCGAGATAGCTGCCCTTCGCGACCTCCGCGTTGACCTGTCCGGTGAGGTCCACTTCGACGGCGGAATTGATCGCCACGAAGCGCTCGATGCCGGCCAGCACGCGCGGGTTGTGCGTGTATTCCGTCGAGCGCAGCCGCACGGCCGGGTTCTCGCGGGCGTGCTCGAAGAGCCGGCGCGAGCCCATCAGCACGCCGCATTCGGCCGTGGCGACGATGCCACGCTGCATCAACTCGACGGCGCCATCGCCCAGCGAGCCGGAATGGATGGCGAGGCGCCGGCGGTCGCCCAGCATGCCGAGGACCGCGTCCGGCAGCGCGCCCAATCCCGTTTCGAGCGTGGCGCCTTCAGGGACAAAGGGTGCGGCGTGGCGCGCGATCGCCTTCTCGAGATCACCCGGCGGGCCGTAGGGCAGCGCGACCGGCGGCCGCGAGGACTCCACGAGTAACGCGAAATCCTCCTTGTGCAGGCGCTTTTCCGAGTACGTCCACGGCACCTGGTCGTTGACTTCGCCGATCACCGCGCGGCAGCTCTCCAGCGCCGGCACCAGGTACTCGGCGGCAAGGCCGAGGCTGTATTCGCCTTGCGCATTCGGCGGGCTCACCTGCACCAGCACGACATCGGCGCGGATGCGGCGGGCACGAATGAGCGCGGCGAGCTGCGAGTACGGATGCGGGTGGATATCGAGCACGCCGGCGTCGGCAAGCGCGCGATTGTGGCCCGAGCCGCAGTAGGCGGTGAGGCGCAGGTGGTCGGCGTGCGCCGGCTTGACGATGCCGGACCAGTTCACGCCCATGAACAGCGTCGCGCCGGGATAGGTGGCGCGCTGCGCCACCAGCGCCTCGACAAGCGTCTGGGGCTCGGCGCTGGCCTGGCCGAAAACCACGCCGTCGCCGGGGCGAATCCACTGCGCAAGCTCCATGCGGCCGATGCTAACATCCGCCGCAATTGCCCCTGGAGCACCCGATGCTCGACGACAAGTCCCTCGACCTGATCTTCCGCGACGCGCACACGCCGCAGGGCTTCCTCGATGCGCCGGTCACCGACGAGAAGCTGCGCCAGGTCTACGACCTGATGAAGTGGGGCCCCACCACCATGAACACGCAGCCGATGCGCATCGTGTTCGTGCGCTCCAAGGCGGCGAAGGACAAGCTCGCGCCGGCTCTCAGCCCGGGCAACCTCGACAAGACCATGAAGGCGCAGGTCACCGCGATCATCGCCTACGACGCGCGCTTCTACGAGAACCTGCCGAAGACCTTCCCGAACAACCCCAAGGCGAAGGACGGCTTCGAAGGCGAGGAGAAGAAGCCGATGGTGGATCGCGTGGCGCTGCGCAACGGCTCGCTGCAGGGCGCCTACTTCATCATCGCGGCGCGCGCGCTCGGCCTGGACTGCGGGCCGATGTCGGGCTTCGACAACGCCAAGGTGGACGCCGCGTTCTTCCCGGACGGGCGCTGGAAGTCGAATTTCCTCATCAATGTCGGCAAGGCGGATCCGGCGAAGATCTTCCCGCGCAATCCTCGGCTGTCGTTCGACGAGGCGTGCCGGATCGAGTAGTCCAGTCGCGTCCCGCGGGCGCGGGCCGGCGCCCGGTCGGCTAGCGGACGCGCAGCTTCCCGTCCACGCAGGTCACGGCCTCGCCGCCGATGCGGATGGCATCGGCACTGACGCGTACCTGTACCCGCCCGTCGCGGCCCACCTGCATGCCCTGGCGCGCGGTGTAGTCGGGGCCGAACTCCTTGAGCAGCCCGGTCTCGCGCAGGTAGGCGGCTACCGAGATGTTGCCGCTGCCGCAGACGGGGTCTTCCGGGATGCCGTGGGCTGGGGCGAAGGAGCGTACGTGGATCGGCGCAGCCGCATTGCCGGTGCGTCCGAATACGGTGGCGCCGCTAGCCTCCAGGGAATGGGACAGCTCGGTGATGGCCGCCATGTCGGGCTCCAGCGTGTCGACGTTGCGCGCGTCGCCCAGGTCCACGACCACCCACACGGGGCCCACATCGATGCGCAGGGCTCGCGCCTTGCCGAAGAGGGGTGCCGCCACCGGCGTGATCCTGGGCGCCGGCGCCTTGACGAAAATGCGCCGCGCCGAGTCCTGCGCTTCGACCGCCAGGTCCAGCACACCCGCGCCGCATTCCTGCTTCAGCTTGCCGTCCACTGCCTTGGCGAACCCGCTCTCGAGCGCCGCGTGCGCGCTGCCGACCGTGGGATGTCCTGCGAACGGCAGTTCCTGGCGCGGCGTGAAGATGCGCAGCCGGTAGCTCGCTCCCGGCGCGCTCGGCGCAAGCAGGAACGTTGTTTCCGAGAGATTCGTCCAGCCGGCGATGCGCTGCATTTCCTCGGGCGCGAGGCCGTCGGCGCCGATGACCACGGCCACCGGGTTGCCGTAGAACGGCCGACCGGTGAACACGTCCACCTGCTTGAACGGCAGCGTGGCCATCAGTGCTTCATGGCAGGCGCGTGCCGGGTCGGCTGCGCCGGGGTCGCCCCCTTGCTGTCGAATTCGTAGTGCAGGATCAGTTGGTCGCGCACCGGTCCCGCCAGGCGCAGCTTCACCGCCCACACGCCGAGCATCTCGAGGTCCAGCTGCGCGCGGTACTCGCCGGGCGCCTGTCCCGCCTGCGCCTTCACCGGCTTCACGTTGTGCGCCATCGGCATCGAGGGCATGTCCGCGCCTATGGTGACGGTCGCGCCTACAAGGGGCTTGCCGCCGCGCGAGAGGCGGATCGTGCAGTCGTAGACGAAGTCCGCGCCGGTGGCCTTGCAGGCGAGGTCGGCCTTCGGCGCCTGCGCGCTCGCCAACGCGGGAACCAGGCAGAGAATCAGGAAAAGCGCTGCTTGAGCCATTGCACGGTCCTCTCGTCGAGCAGGCCGCGCGGCCGCCAGACGAGCAGCAGCGCCACCAATCCGCCAAAAACGATCATCCGGTATCCCTGGAATACACGGCTGCCTTCCAGCGCGCCGATGTCGAGCACCACGCCCAGCAGCGGCCCGAGCGCCGTTCCCAGGCCGCCGATCAGCGCATAGGCGAGGCTGTGCACGCCCAGCATGATGTCGAAGTTGCGCGGCTCCACGTACGTGTTGTGGTGCGCGAAGAGCACGCCGCCGAGCGCGGCGAGCGCGCCCGCGGCGGCGGCGACGCCGAGCTTGCAGCGCGTCACGTCCACCCCGAGCACGGCCGCGAGCTCGGCATCCTCGCCCACGCCGCGCAAGGTGGCGCCCAGCCGGGAGCGCTCGAGACGCAGGAATCCCGCGAGCGCCAGCGCGAGCAGGGCGTAGACGATGGCGAGGTACTCGATCGGCTCCACGCCGTGCTCGAACACCCAGCGGATGCCGCGGAAGCCCTGGGTGCCGTCGGGACCCACGGCGTCGCCGTCGACCACGCGCTGGAAATGCAGCAGCTCGAAGAGGATCCGCATCATCTCCGCCGACGCGAGCGTCGCCATCGCGAAGTACAGGCCGCGCAGTCGCAGGGTCGGCAGGCCGACCAGGAGCTGCGCGAGCGCGCCCAGCGTCATCGCCGCCAGGGCGGCGAGCGGCAGGGGCCAGCCGTACATCGCCGTGAGGATGCCGCCGGCGTACGCGCCCACGCCGAAGAAGGCCTGCTGGCCGAACGACATCTCGCCCGCGACGAGCAGCAGGTAGGCCGAAAGCGCGAGGAAGGAGACCAACCCGATGTTGGTCAGGACGCCGATCGCGTAGTCATCCATGGCACTCTCGCGGCAAGCAGGAGGAACAGCAGCGCATAGGCGATGAGGTCGCGCGCCTGCGGGCCGAGGAACCACTGGCTGTGCGCCTCCAGCAGGCCGAGCGCGAGGCCGCCGGCGACCGCGCCGGGCAGCGAGCCGAGCCCGCCCAGCATCATGGCGAGCAGCCCCTTGAGGGTCGACCACATGCCGAGCATCGGCGTCACCTGCTCGTGGCTCGCGGCGATGAGAAAGCCCGCGAGGCCGCCGATGGCGGATGCCATGGCGAAGGTGAGCATGAAGGTGCGCGGCACGCTGATGCCGGCTAGCTGCGCGGCATTGGGCTGATCGATGACCGCGCGCACGGCGATGCCGAAGCGGGCGCGGTACAGGATCCACCACAGGAGGGCGCACACGGCGATCGCGGCGCCGAGCATCACCAGCGATTCCACGCGCAGACTCAGGCCCCAGAAGTCCAGCGGCGCACCCGCGTAGAGCGGCGGAAAGTCGTAGATGTGGCGGGGCAGGGCGAGCGTGGCCAGTTCCTCCAGCTGCATCCACAGGGCGAAGCTCGCCACCATCGCGGCGATGGCCGAGCTTTGGCGGTGCGGCGCGAAGCAAAGGCGCTCGACGTACGCGCCGGCGAGCGTCGTGCAGAGCACGGCGATGGCCGCGAGGGCGAGCAGCCCGGCGCCGAAGCTCAGGTGCGCCCAGGTCGCCGCGTAGCAGCCCAGCATGATCGCCGGACCATACGAGAGGTTGACCCGGCGCAGCACGCCGAAGATGAGGGTGAAGCCAAGCGCGAGCAGCGCATAGGACGAGCCCAGGAACAGGCCGTCGAGCGTGTTCTGCGCGAGATCGATCAAGCCTTGCTCGAACCCAGGTAGGCGCGCCGGATCACTTCGTCCTCGGCGAGCGCCCCCGGCGTGCCGCTGAAGCTGATGCGGCCCTGCTCGATGAGGTAGAAATGGTGCGCGACCTTGAGTGCCATGTGCGCGTTCTGCTCGACGAGGAAGATGGTGGCGCCGTCCTTGTGCAGGTCGGCGACGATGCGGAAGATCTCCTCGACCACCAGCGGCGCGAGGCCGAGGGAGGGCTCGTCCATCAGCAGGAGCTTCGGCCGGCTCATCAGCGCGCGCGCCACGGCCAGCATCTGCTGCTCGCCGCCGGAGAGGGTTCCGGCCAGCTGCGCGGCGCGCTCCTTCAGGCGCGGAAACCTGCCGAACATGCGTTCCAGATCCTCGGCGACGGTCTTCTTGTCGCCTCGTTGATAAGCGCCCGCGAGCAGGTTCTCGAGCACCGACATGCCGGGAAACACCAGGCGGTTCTCCGGCACCAGCGCCACGCCCCTGCCCACGATGGCGTGCGGCGCGCGGCCAGCGATGTCCGCCCCGTCGAACACGATCCTTCCCCGCTTCGGCTTGAGAATGCCCGCGATGGTCATCATCAGGGTGGTCTTGCCCGCGCCGTTGGGCCCGAGCAGGCAGGTAATGGACCCTGGCGCGACTTCGAGCGACACACCCTTGAGCGCCTCGATCTTGCCGTAGGCGGTGACCACGTCCTGGACGCCCAGGAGACTCATGCCGCTTCTCCGCCCAGATAGGCCTTGCGCACCGCCGGGTGCGCCTGGATCTCGGCGGGCGTGCCTTCGGCGATCTTCTGGCCGAAGTTCAGCACGGCGATGCGGTCGGTCACCCCCATGACGAGTTCCATCACATGCTCGACCAGCAGGATGGTGACGCCGCGCTCCCGCAGCTTGAGGATCCGGTCGCGCAATTGCCCGATCTCCTCGCTGTTCATGCCGGCGGCCGGCTCGTCGAGCAGCAGGAGCCTGGGCTTGGCTGCCATGGCGCGCGCGAGCTCCAGGCGGCGCTGCTCGCCGAAGGCCAGATTGGCGGCAAGCTCGTCGCGCTTCTGCGCCAGGCCCGAGAATTCCAGCAATTGCCCGATCTCGTCGCGCACGCCGCGCTGGCCGCCGAGCCAGCGCGCGAAAAAGCCCTGGCGCGCCTGGTCTTCCGCGGAGTTCTGCGCCACCCACAGGTTCTGCCAGACGCTGAGCTGGCCGAACAGGCGGATATTCTGGAAGGTGCGCGCGATGCCGGCGCGCAGGCGCCGGTGGGTGGGGAGGGCGGCGAGATCCTGCCCTCGGAACAGTATGCTCCCCGAGGTCGGCGGGAACAGGCCGGTGATCACGTTGACCGTGGTGCTCTTGCCCGAGCCGTTCGGGCCGATCAGGCCGAAGATCTGGCCTTCCTGCACCTCGAGGTCGAGGCCGTCCACGGCCTTGACGCCGCCGAAGTGCCGCGACAGCGAGCGCAGCTCAAGCACGGCGCCCGGTCCCGAGCAGCCCGCTCGGCCGCAGGTTCATCGCCAGCACGATGAGCGCGCCGAAGAGGAGATTTCGCCAGTCGCCGAGGAAGCGCAGTCCCTCGATGAGGATCCCCTGCACGAAGATCACCGCGAGCAGCGTGCCGAACACGCTGCGCAGGCCGCCGACGATCGGATAGGCGATGGCGAAGGTCGCGACCAGGATGTTGAAGCTCGAATGCTCGATGTGCGTGGTGTAGTGCGCGTAGAGCCCGCCGCCGACGCCGGCGATGGCGCCGCCCACGGTCATCGCGCTCACCTTCACAGCGGTCAGATTGATGCCGACCGACTGCGCGGCGAGCTCGTCTTCGCCGACCGCGCGCAGCACGCTGCCATAGCGCGATCGATCGAACCACCAGAGCAGGGCCATCGCCCCGGCGACGAACAGCCAGATGAACAGCATCACCTCGAAGGTGCTCCAGCCGTTCTCGGGGAAGAAGCGGATCTGCCGGAACCCCTCGCCGCCCAGGGGGCCCACCTTGATGTCGCCTTTGGCGATCTGGTAGTCGAAATTGAAGAAGAACAGGCGCACGCCCTCGCCGAAGGCGAGCGTGGCGATCACCAGCATCAGGCCCTTGACGCGCAGCGCCGGAAAGCC
>DASTHP010000351.1:0-4652 GCA_035718125.1 Burkholderiales bacterium
CGCAGCTTCAACGCGCGCGAGGCGTGGCGGGTGTTCGGCATTATGTCAGAGTTCGTCGAGGCCACCGAGCGCCTCGCCAACATCCGCCCCGCGGTGTCGGTGTTCGGCAGCGCGCGCGTCGCGCCGGGGTCGCACTACTACGCGCTGGCCGAGCAGGTCTCGCGCCTGCTCTCGGATGCGGGCTTCGCGGTGATCTCGGGCGGCGGCCCGGGCGTGATGGAAGCGGCGAACAAGGGCGCCTTCGCCGGCCGCTCGGACGCGATCGGCCTCAACATCGAGCTGCCGCGCGAGCAGGAGGCCAACCGGTACCAGAACCTCAGCCTCACTTTCAAGCACTTCTTCACGCGCAAGGTGATGTTCGCCAAGTTCGCCACCGCCTTCATCATCCTGCCCGGCGGCTACGGCACGCTGGACGAGCTGTTCGAGGCGCTGACGCTGGTGCAGACCGGCAAGACGCGCAAGATGCCGATCATCCTGATGCACGCGCCGTTCTGGCGCGGCCTGATCGGCTGGTTCCGCGAACGCCTGGTGGCCGAGGGCATGATCGACGCGCGCGACGTCGACCTGCTGCAGCTGATCGACGAGCCGCAGGGCGTGGTGGACGCGATCTTCTCCTACTACGAGAAGCGCGGCTTCGAGCCTTCGCCCGCCGAGCGCGAGGTCCTGCTGAATCTCTAGGGAAACCTCGCGCATCGAGTAAACTGTGCGCCATGCGACGCCTTCTCGCGACAGCCCTGTTGCTGGCGGCGATGGGCGCCGCCGCGCAAGGCCGGCGCGTGGACGTACCGCCGCCGCCGCCGCCCCTCGAGCCCGTGCCCCAGGCGCCGGTTGCGCCCGGCGCGGCGGCCGTGCATCCCGAGGAGCCGGTGGTGATCATTCCGGCGGGCAAGGACGACAAGGTCGAGGAGTTCTACCAGGGCGGCAACCGGGTGGTGAAGGTGACGCCGCCGGGCGGCAGGCCCTATTACCTCATCGACAACAGCGGCTACGGCGACTGGGTGCGGCGCGAATCGCTCGACAGCGGCGTGCGCGTGCCGATGTGGCCGATCTTCACCTTCGACTGACTTGTCGGTCTACACCCCCGTCTCGCAGCAAGACCTGGCGGCCTGGCTGCGCCAGTACTCGGTCGGCGCGCTGGAGAAGCTCGAGCCGATCAAGTCCGGCATCGAGAACACCAACTACTTCGTCACCACCACGCAGGGCCGCTACGTGCTGACGCTCTTCGAGCGGCTGCCCGCGGCGGAGCTGCCCTTCTATCTGAACCTGATGGCGCACCTCGCGCGCCACGGCATTCCCTGCCCGGCGCCGATCGCCGACCTCGCCGACGCGTACCTCGGCACGCTCAACGGCAAGCCCGCGGCGCTGGTGACGCGCCTGCCCGGGCGCTCGATCGAGGCGCCGGGCGAGGCCGAGTGCCGCGAGCTCGGCCTCCTGCTCGCGCGCCTGCACCTGGCGGGGCGCTCCTATCCGGCGTACCTGGAGAATCCGCGCGGGCCGCGCTGGTGGCGCACGGCGGCGCGCGATGTGCAGCCGTTCCTCGACGCGGCGCAATGGCGCCTGCTCGAGGCCGAGCTCGAGTTCCAGGCGCAGCACCGCTTCCCCGACTTGCCGCGCGGCCCGGTGCATGCGGACCTGTTCCGCGACAACGCGTTGTTCGAGCGCGGGCGGCTCTCGGGCGTGATCGACTTCTATTTCGCGGGCGTCGACTGCCTGCTCTACGACGTGGCGGTGTGCGCCAACGACTGGTGCCTGGCGGACCCGGCGACGGACCGCAGCCTGGACGCCGCGCGCACGCGCGCCTTCCTCGCCGCGTATCACGCGCTGCGGCCTTTCCTGCCTGCGGAGCGCGAGGCCTGGCCGGTGCAGCTGCGCGCCGCGGCACTGCGCTTCTGGCTCTCGCGGCTTCACGACCTGCACCTGCCGCGCCCGGGCGAGCTGGTGCATGCGCACGACCCGGAGCACTTTCGCCTGGTGCTCGAGCGCCGCATCGCGCAGCCTGCGCCCTGGTTCGAGGCGGCGGCATGAACGCGCGCGGCGTGCCCACCCTGCAGGGCGGGCGCTGGCTCGGCGAGGGCTGGCGCATGTTCCGCGTGGCGCCGCTCGGCTGGTTCGCGCTGGTGTTCGCCTACTGGATGGCGATGACGGTGCTCAGCCTGGTGCCGGTCGTGGGCGTCCTGGTCGCGTCGATCGTGGTGCCGGCGTTCTCGGTGGGCTTCATGGCGGCAAGCCGCGCCGCCTCGCGCAATCAGCCCGTCGAGCTGGCGATGCTCGTCGCCGGCTTTCGCGAGCGCCTGCCGGCGCAGCTCGCGCTGGGTGGCGCCTACCTGGGGAGCCTGGCGCTGGTCATCGGCGGCTCGGCGCTCGTCGACGACGGCATGCTGGCGCGCTGGCTGATCACCGGACGCGGGCCGGCGGAGGATGCAGTGCCGGACGACAGCTTTTACGGCGCGCTCGCGGCGGCGGCGGCGCTGTACGCGCCGGTGATGGCGATGTTCTGGTTCGCGCCGGTGCTGGTCGCCTGGCACGGCATGGCGCCGGCGAAGGCGCTGTTCTACAGCTTCTTCGCGACCCTGATGAACTGGCGTGCGTTCCTTGCCTACGGGGCGGCAGTGTCCCTGGTGATGTTCGTGCTGCCCACCGTGCTGCTCCTAGTGCTGGTGCTCGTCTCCGGGGGCTCGCTGCGCCTGCAGCCCATGGCGCTGGTGCTGCCGCTCGCGCTCATCATGCTGCCGACGCTGTTCGCGAGCTTCTACGCGAGCTACCGCGACGTGTTCGGCGGGACGGGCGCCCAAGAGGGCGGCTAGGGAGCCGCTGATCCGTATGCCGGCGCGGCTGCGCGAGATCCCCTACAACTACACGTCGTTCTCCGACCGCGAGATCGTGCTGCGGCTGCTGGGCGAGCCGGCCTGGCTGCTGATCGGCGAGCTGCGCGCCGAGCGGCGCACCGGGCGCTCGGCGCGCATGCTCTACGAGGTGCTCGGCGAAATGTGGGCGATCCAGCGCAACCCGTATCTCGAGGACGGGTTGATCGCGGACCGGCGCGCGCGGCGCCAGGTGCTGGAGGGCCTGCGGCGGCGCCTGGCGGAGATCGAGGCGCGCCGCGGCGACAACGGCATGGTGGCGCAGCTGCTGGAAGTGGCGCGCGCGGCGGTGGACCGGTTCAGCGACGCCTTCGAGCACACGCGCGCGCTGCGCGCGCGCACGCTCAAGCGCCTGAAGCGCGCCACGCGCGCCGACAACGTCAGCTTCGACGGCTTTGCGCGTGTCGCGCACGTCACCGACGCCACCGACTGGCGCGTCGAGTATCCCTTCGTGGTGGTGTCGCCGGACAGCGAGGACGAGGTGGCGGCGGTGGTGCGCGAGCTGATCGCGCTCGGCCTCACCATCATCCCGCGCGGCGGGGGCACCGGCTACACCGGCGGCGCGGTGCCCCTCACGCGACACTCGGCGGTGCTCAACACCGAGAAGCTCGAGACGCTGAGCGCGGTGGAATGGGTGGAGCTGCCCGGCGTCGGCCGCCAGGTGCCGACGCTGCGCGCGGGCGCCGGCGTGGTGACGCGCCGCGCGATGGACCTCGCGGAAGGCGCGGGCCTGGTGTTTGCCGTCGACCCGACGTCGGCGGATGCTTCCTGCATCGGCGGCAACGTGGCGATGAACGCCGGCGGCAAGAAGGCGGTGCTGTGGGGCACCGCGGTGGACAACCTCGCCTGGTGGAAGATGGTGACGCCGCAAGGGGAGGTGATCGAGGTCGAGCGCTTCGCGCACAACCTCGGGCGCCTGCAGGAGACCGACAAGGCGGAGTTCCACGTGCGCCGCGTGGCGCGCGAGGGCAGGAAGAAGGTGGTCGAGGAGCGCGCGATCGAGATCCCGGGCGCCGCCTTTCGCAAGCCGGGCCTGGGCAAGGACGTCACCGACAAGTTCCTCGCCGGGTTGCCGGGCGTGCAGAAGGAAGGCTGCGACGGCATCATCGTCGCCGCGCGCTTCATCCTGCACAAGATGCCGGCGCATACGCGCACCGTGTGCCTGGAGTTCTTCGGCCAGGCCGCCGAGGCGGTGCCGGCGATCGTCGAGGTGAAGGCCTACGTCGACCAGCTGCCGCGCGTGCGCCTCGCGGGCCTGGAGCACATGGACGACCGGTATCTCAAGGCGGTCGGCTACGCCACCAAGGCGCGCCGGGCCGAGCGCCCGCGCATGGTGCTGATCGGCGACCTGGTGGGCGACCAGGTGGACGAGGTGGCGAGCGCGGCCTCGGCCGTGGTGCGCCTGGCGAACGCGCGCGGCGGCGAGGGCTTCGTCGCGGTGTCGCCCGAGGCCCGCAAGCGCTACTGGCTCGACCGCGCGCGCACCGCGGCGATCGCGCGGCACACCAACGCCTTCAAGATCAACGAGGACGTGGTGATCCCGCTCGAGCAGCTCGCGGCGTACTCCGACGGCATCGAGCGCATCAACATCGAATTCTCGATCGACAACAAGCTCGCGCTGCTCGACGCGCTCGAGGAATTCCTGCAGGGCGACCTGCCGCTGGTGCAGCACGACGAGCGCCTGCCGCGCCCGGAGCTGCTCGGCGACCGGGTGCAGCAGGCGCTCGAGCTGATTGCGGGCGTGCGCGCGCGCTGGCAGCGGCTGCGCAACGGCATCGACGTCGACTTCGA
>DASTHP010000352.1:0-3917 GCA_035718125.1 Burkholderiales bacterium
GAGCACGAGATTCCCTGGGGCGTGAATCGCCGCCGGGTCGTGACGCTGAACGACGGGGTGCCGGGCGAGAAGTCGATCTCGGTCGCCTGCATGCACTGCTCGGACGCGCCGTGCATGGCGGTGTGCCCGGTGGACTGCTTCTACCGCACCGATGACGGCGTGGTGCTGCACGACAAGGACTTGTGCATCGGCTGCGGCTATTGCTTCTACGCCTGCCCCTTCGGCGCGCCGCAGTTCCCGCAGGCCGGCGCCTTCGGCCTGCGCGGCAAGATGGACAAGTGCACCTTCTGCGCCGGCGGCCCGGAGGCGGACCGCTCGGAGGCCGAGTTCAAGAAGTACGGCCGCAACCGCCTCGCCGAGGGCAAGCTCCCGGCCTGCGCGGAGATGTGCTCGACCAAGGCGCTCCTGGGCGGTGACGGCGACGTGATCGCCGACATCTACCGCGAGCGCGTGCTGCGCCGCGGCAAGGGCTCGGACGTGTGGGGCTGGGGCCCCGCCTACGGCCCGGGCAAGCCGGGTGCGCAACCGCCGGCGGGAGCCAAGTCATGAGCCGCGCGCTGCTGGGGGCCGCCGTCGTGGCGGCCCTGCTTGTCGCGGGCTGCGGCGAGCCCGACCAGGTGGTTGTCTACAAGCAGGGCAAATACCAGGGCAAGCCCGACACGCGCGCCTGGGACAACACCCCGCTCGCCGCGGAGCAGCGCGGCGGTAACTGGACCAAGGGCGACCGCACGAGTTGGGAAACGCAGATCAAGAACCGCCAGCTTGCGCAGCACGAGCACAAGCGCATCTATAACCAATAAGTCGCGCGGGCTGCTGACGGAGGAGAACCAGATGTCGACGCTTTCCCGCTTGGCAGGCTGCATGCTCGCGTTCCTGGCGCTCGCTGCAGCGGGCACGGTGCAGGCGCAGGTCTCGGTCCAGGAGCAGCAGCAACAGCAGCAGCAGCGCCGGCTCGAGCAGCCTGGCAACAACGCGCCGGTGTGGCGCGAGGTGCGCAAGGAAGGCCAGGAGCACTACACCTCGGTCAAGGGCCGCGAGACGGGCGTGCTGGTGCAGTCGGCCGGCGAGACCTGGCGCCAGATCCGCAACGGCCCGATCACCTTCTATGGCGGCTGGCTGGTGGTGCTGGTGACCCTGGCGCTGGCGGCATTCTATTTCGCCAAGGGACCGCTCAAGCTGCATGAGAAACCGACCGGGCGCATGATCGAGCGTTTCAGCCTGGCGGAGCGCTGGGCGCACTGGACGATGGGCATCAGCTTCGTGGTGCTCGGCATCTCGGGGCTGATCATCCTGTTCGGCAAGCACGTGCTGCTGCCGGTGATCGGCTACACCTTGTTCGCCTGGCTGACGGCGCTGGCGAAGAACCTGCACAACTTCGTCGCGCCGCTGTTCATCGTCAGCCTGCTGGTGTTCATCGTCATGTTCGCCAAGGACAACGTCTACCAGAAGGGCGACATCGGCTGGCTCGCCAAGGCCTGGAACATGTTCGCCAAGGGCGAGCACGTGCCGTCCTGGCGCTTCAACATGGGCGAGAAGGTCTACTTCTGGATCGGGGTGGTCGGGCTGTGCCTGGCCCTGAGCGTGACGGGCCTGATCCTGCTGTTCCCCAACTTCGACCAGGTGCGCTCCACGATGCAGCTCGCGAGCATCGTGCACGCCAGCGCGGCGATGGTGATGATCGCGTTCGCGCTCGGGCACATCTACGTCGGCACGATCGGCGTCGAGGGCGCCTACCGCAACATGGCCGACGGCGTCACCGACGAAGCCTGGGCCAAGGAGCACCACGAGCTGTGGTACAACGAGCTCAAGCGTGGCCCGAAGTCGGCGCCCGGCGGCGCCATTCCGGCCGGCGCACCGCGGGCGCGGGAAACCTGAGGAGGGGACACATGAAGAACGTGCGCATACTTGCCGCGCTGCTGGGCGGACTTGTCATCGGCGCGGTGGCGTTCAACGGCGCCCTGGCCAAGCTGCCGCCGCCGCCGGCAAAAAGCGACGCGGAGAAGGCCGCCGAGGCGGACAAGGCCGCCGCGGCGAAGGCGAAGGAAGCAGAACTGAACGCGAAGGCCCAGGACAAGGCGGTCGCCAACTACAAGAAGAACAAGGGCATTGCCATGGACACACCCAAACCCGTGGCGACCAAGGCGGCGGCGAAGAAGAAATAGGGTGGGCATCGCGATCCGCAGCACCGTACTTCTCGTCTCCGCGGCCGCGCTGCTGGCAGGCTGCCAGATGATGCGCCCCGAGGGGCCCGAGGCGGTGGCCGAGCTTCAGCCCACCAAGGGGAACACGGCAAAGGGCACGGCGACATTCACGCAGTTTGGCGACAAGGTGCGCGTGCACGCGGTCGTGAGCGGCCTCAAGCCCGGGATGGAGCACGGCTTCCACGTCCACGAGGTCGGCGACTGCAGCTCCGGCGACGGCATGAGCGCCAAGGGCCACTTCAATCCCTACGGCAAGCCGCACGCGCACTTCAGCACTGTGGAGCGCCACGCCGGCGACCTGCCGGCGTTGAAGGCGGACGCGAACGGCCGCGCCGAGCTGACCATCGAGCTGGACGTGATCACGGTGGCCTCGGGCCCGGCAAGCGTGGTGGGTCGCGGCCTCATCGTGCACGCGCAGCCGGACGACTACCGCACGCAGCCCACCGGCAACGCCGGGACGCGGCTCGCATGCGCCGTGATCCGGCGCGCGCCGTCGAACTGAATGCGCCCCGCGGCGCGCGGCGCTGAGCCCGCGCGCTGCCCCGCCTAGGCCGGCGGCGCGCCTTCCACCAGCAGTACCTTCGAACGCGCCGCCTTCAAGCGCAGCGCGAGCGCGGGCGCGTATTCCGGCGAGTGGTACCACTTGCGCGCCTGGTCCATGGAGGGAAACTCCAGCACCACGAGGCGCTTGGGCTGCCAGCCGCCTTCCTTGACCTCCACTGCGCCGCCGCGCACCAGGAACCTGCCGCCATACTTGGCAACGGTAGCCGGCACGAGCTTGCGATAGTCCTCGTAGATCACGGGATCGGTGACTTCGACTTCGGCGACGACGTAGGCGGCCATCAGCGTTTGCTCCTCTTGGGGATCTGCGCCGCAGGGTATCCGCGCAGGTGGTCGCGCGGCAAGACCCATCAGGTCGGCTTGCGTTCCTCCGGCGGCCGCAGGTGCCGGAACGCGGCCAGCAGCATCAGGTCGTAGAGGATCTTGAGGCCGCCGCAAAGCAGCAGCGGCCAGGCCTGGAAGCCCGCGGCGAACAGCGCGCCCGCGAGCGCCGGGCTCGCTGCCGAGGCGAGGCTGCGCGGCACCGCCGTGACGCTCGCCGCGGCCGCGCGCTCCGCCTCGGTGACCACCGCCATGACATACGACGAGCGGGTCGGCACATCCATCTGCGAGAGCGCGGCGCGCACCAGCAGCAGCGCCAGCACCACTTCGAGCGAAGGCGCGAAGGCGGCGGCGATCAGGCACAGGCTCGAAGGAATGTGCGTGAACACCATGGTGTTCACGAGGCCGATGCGCGCGCCGAGCCACGCCGCGACCGGGAAGGAAAAAGCGGCGAGCAGCCCCGAGAGGAAGAAGAACTGGCTCGCGGCCGCGAGCGACATCTCGAAACGCTCGAACAGCCACAGCGCGAGCAGCGACTGCACCACGAAGCCGCCGGCGAAAGCGTCGATGCTGAACAGCCCCGCCAGGCGGTAGACGATGCCGCGCGACGGCCCGAGCGCAGCCGCCGGCCGGGCGGTGCCGGCCGGCCGCACCGGCGCCGGAATGAGCCGGTATACCAGCCCGCCGAGCACGCCGAGCGCCGCGTAGAGCAGAAACATCGCCTTGATGGCGTCGAGGGTGGCGACGCCCGCCCATGCCCACAGCCAGTCCGGCGCGGCGGCCAGCAGCATCAGGTCGTAGAGGATCTTGAGGCCGCCGCAAAGCAGCAGCGGC
>DASTHP010000353.1:0-19287 GCA_035718125.1 Burkholderiales bacterium
TACGTCGGCGTGGTGATGCTGGTGCGCATGATGCAGGGCACGCTGCGCGCCAAGGACAAGGTGCTCCTCATGAGCACCGATGCCGCCCATCTGTGCGAGCAGGTCGGCGTGTTCACGCCGAAATCCGAGTCGCGCGGCGAGCTGGTCGCGGGGGAGGTGGGCTTCGTCGTCGCCGGGGTGAAGGAGCTGCGCGAGGCGAAGGTCGGCGACACGATCACGCATGCGGACAAGCCCGCCGCATCGCCGCTACCCGGGTTCAAGGAGATCAAGCCGCAGGTATTCGCGGGTTTGTACCCGGTGGAGTCCAATCAGTACGAGGCGCTGCGCGAAGCTCTCGAGAAGCTGCACCTGAACGATGCGTCGTTCCACTTCGAGCCGGAAGTCTCGCAGGCGCTCGGCTTCGGCTTCCGCTGCGGCTTCCTCGGCCTGCTGCACATGGACATCGTGCAGGAGCGGCTGGAGCGGGAGTACGGCATGCAGCTGGTCACGACCGCGCCCTCGGTGGTCTACGAGGTGATGCTGCGCGACGGCACGGTGCAGCAGGTCTCCAATCCCGCTAAGCTCCCGGATCCCGCGCAGATCGAGGAGATCCGCGAGCCGGTGATCGCCACCACCATCTTCGTGCCGCAGGAGTACGTCGGGCCGGTGATGACGCTGTGCACGGAAAAGCGCGGCACCCAGACCAACCTGCACTACTCGTCGCGCCACGTCGTGCTGTCCTACGACCTGCCGCTGAACGAGGTGGTGCTCGACTTCTTCGACCGGCTGAAGTCGCTGACCCGCGGCTTCGGCTCGATGGACTACGAGTTCAAGGAATACCGCCCCGCCGACGTCATCCGCCTCGACGTCCTGGTGAACGGCGAGCGGGTCGACGCGCTCTCGAGCATGGTGCACCGCGTGGCGGCGCAGCGGCGCGGGCGTGAGCTTGCCGCGCGCCTGCGCGGCCTGATCCCGCGCCAGATGTTCGACGTGGCGATCCAGGCGGCGATCGGCGCGAACATCATCGCGCGCGAGAACGTCAAGGCACTGCGCAAGAACGTGCTTGCCAAGTGCTACGGCGGCGACGTCACGCGCAAGCGCAAGCTCCTGGAGAAGCAGAAGGAAGGCAAGAAGCGCATGAAGCAGGTGGGCTCGGTCGAGATCCCGCAGGAAGCGTTCCTGGCCGTGCTGCAGCGGGACGACGGATGAGTTTCGCGCTGTTCCTGCTGACCCTGCTGGTGATCACGGGCGCCGTGTGGGCGCTGGATGCCGCCTGGCTGCGCCGGCTGCGCGGCGCCAGGGCCAAGCAGCCCTGGTGGGTCGAATACTCGATCAGCTTCTTTCCGGTGATCCTGATCGTCTTCCTGCTGCGCTCGTTCCTGGTCGAGCCGTTCAAGATCCCGTCGGGTTCCATGATCCCGACGCTGCTGGTGGGCGACTTCATCCTGGTGAACAAGTTCACTTACGGCATCCGGCTGCCGGTGGTCAACGCCAAGATCGTGGAGCTGAACGCGCCGCAGCGCGGCGACGTGATGGTGTTCCGCTATCCCGACGATCCGTCGCTCGACTACATCAAGCGCGTGGTCGGCGTCCCGGGCGACCGCATCGAGTACCGCGACAAGCGCCTGTCGGTCAACGGCCAGCCGGTGCCGCGCAAGCAGATCGAGGACTACCTGTCGCGCGAGCGCATGCAGTACTCGCGCCGCTATCTCGAAACGCTGAACGGGCGCGAGCACCAGATCATGATCGAGGACGATGCCCCGGCCTTCGTGCCCCAGGCGCGTGCGTTTCCGCACATCGAGAATTGCAACTACAATATGTCGGGCGTGGCGTGCACCGTTCCGCCGGGGCATTACTTCGTGATGGGTGACAACCGTGACAATTCGAGCGACAGCAGGGTCTGGGGTTTCGTGCCCGACGCCAACATCGTCGGCAAGGCATTCTTCATCTGGCTCAACCTCGGGGAACTGGGCCGCTTCGGCTCGTTCCGTTAGGAGACCGGTCATGCGCAAAAGGCAGCAGGGACTCTCGTTGCTGGGTCTGGTCATTGGCGGGTTCGTGCTCGTCTTCGTGATGCTGCTGATCATGAAGGTGACGCCCTCGTACCTGGAATATTTCGCCATCAAGAAGGCCGTGGTCAGCATCGCCAACGAGACGCGCGGCCGCGGCGCGTCGGTCAGCGATATCCGGCGGCGATTCGAGAACCGCTCGGCCGTGGACGACTTCAGCAGCGTCAAGGCGGGCGATCTGGAAATTACCAAGCAAGGCAACGACTACGTGCTCTCCGCCTCGTATCGCAGGGAAGTTCCCCTCTTCGGCCACGTCGGGCTCTACTTCGATTTCAGCGTTTCCTCCAACGACTGACGAGGACCGCTTGGCCGGCAGCGCGCCTCTCGAGGAGCGCCTGGGCCACCGCTTCCGGCGCGCCGAGCTCCTGCAGCAGGCGCTGACCCACCGCAGCTTCGGTACCCCGAACAACGAGCGCCTTGAGTTTCTCGGCGACGGCGTGCTCGACTGCGTCATTCGCCAGGAGCTCTGCGCGCGCTTCCCCGAGCTGAGCGAAGGGGAGCTGTCGCGGTTGCGCGCGACCCTGGTGCGCCGGGAAACCTTGGCCGCGCTGGCGCGCGAGCTCGGGATCGGCGTGCACCTGCGGCTGGGCGAAGGCGAGAGCTCGAATGGAGGCGGCGAGCGCCCTTCGATCCTCAGCGACGCCCTGGAGGCACTGTACGGCGCGATCTTCCTCGATGGCGGCTACGAGCGCGCGCGCGGTGCCATCTGCGCGACCTTCGCCTCGCTGCTCGCATCGCTGGACGCGCGCGCCCTCGCCAAGGACCCCAAGACGCAGCTGCAGGAGCTGCTGCAGGGCCGCGGACAGGCGTTGCCGACGTATCGGGTAATTGCCACGCAGGGCGCGGCGCACCGACAGAGCTT
The DNA here is from genome assembly GCA_035718125.1 of Burkholderiales bacterium. Lineage (GTDB taxonomy): Bacteria > Pseudomonadota > Gammaproteobacteria > Burkholderiales > SG8-39 > JAABQT01. Next base: position 2,911 of record DASTHP010000353.1, read on the forward strand.
CGAGGTCGAATGCGCGGTCGAGGAACTCGGCCTGCGCGCAACCGGCCGGGGCGACGCCCGGCGGTCGGCGGAGCAGCAGGCGGCGGAGGCCATGTTGCGGCAGCTCAAGGCATGAGCGGCTTCCGCAGCGGCAGCGTCGGCCTGGTGGGCAGGCCGAACACGGGGAAGTCGAGCCTGCTCAACCGGCTGCTGGGGCACAAGCTCGCCATCGTCTCGCCCCGCGAGCAGACCACCCGGCACGCGCTGACGGGCATCCTCACGACCGCGGACTGCCAGTACGTGTTCATCGATTCACCGGGATTCCAGCTGCGGCACCGCAATCTTCTCAATCGCTCGCTCAATCGCCGCGCGGGTGAGGCGGCACGCGACGTGGACGTGGTCGCCTTCGTGGTCGAGGCGCTGCACTGGGGCGCCGCCGACCGCGCGGCGCTCGCCAAGGTACCGGCGGGCCGCCCCCTGGTCGCCGTGGTCAACAAGGTCGACTTGGTGCGGCCCGCTGCAAAACTGATGCCGTTCCTCGAGCGCGTGGCACAGGAGCGCGCGTTCGATGCCATCGTGCCGGTCTCGGCGGCGACGGGTCGCAACCTGCCGGAATTGATGCGCGTGCTGCGCGACTGCCTGCCCGAGGCCCCCGCGGCCTACCCGGCGGACCAGCTGACAGACCGCGACGAACGCTTCTTCGCCGCGGAACTGGTGCGCGAGAAGCTCTTCCGCCTGCTGTCGGAGGAGTTGCCGTACCGCTGCGAGGCGGTCGTCGAAAGCTTCAAGGAGGAAGGGCGCCTGCGGCGCATCCAGGTCACGATCTGGGTGGAGCGCGAGAGCCACAAGGCGATCGTCATCGGCCGCCAGGGCGCGACGCTCAAGCGCATCGCCACCGAGGCGCGCAAGGACATGGAGCGGCTGTACGGCGGCAAGGTGTTCCTGCAGGTGTGGGTCAAGGTGCGCAAGCAGTGGACGGAGAACGAGCGCATGCTGCGCGAGCTGGGGTACGGCTGATGCGCCGCCGCACCGATCGCGAGCCCGCGTTCGTCCTGCACAGCTATCCGTACAAGGAGACCAGCCTGATCGTGGAGGTCTTTGCGCGGCACCGCGGCCGCGTCGGACTGCTGGCGCGCGGTGCGCGGCGTCCGCGCTCGGCGATCCGCGGCACACTGCTCGCATTCCACCCGCTGCGCCTGAGCTGGAGCGCGTCCGCGGAGCTCGGCACGCTGACCGCCGCGGAATGGTCGGGCGGCCAGCCAGCCTTGCAGGGCCAGGGGCTGATGTGCGGCTTCTACCTGAATGAGCTGCTGCTGAAGCTGTTGCCGCGCGAGGACGCCCACGAGCGGCTCTTCGATGCTTACGCCGAGAGCCTGGCACACCTCGCGGCGGGTGCCGACCATGCGGCCCTGCTGCGGGGCTTTGAGCGCAGGCTGCTGACCGAACTCGGGTATGCTCCCCTGCTCGAACGCGATGCCGCGACGGGCATGCCGGTGGTGTCTACGGCGCGCTACGCCTACGAGCCGGAACGCGGTCCGCTCGCCGCCGCAGGCGGCCGGGCAGACGCTGAGGCGCTGACCGTGAGCGGCCAGACGCTGCTCGACATGGCGCGCGATGACTATGCGCGGCGCGAGACCCGCGACGAGGCGCGCCGCCTGATGCGCTGGCTCATCGGCGCGCGGCTCGGCGGCCAGTCGCTGCATACGCGCGAGGTCTTGCAGGAGCTGCAGGAACTATGATCGAACTCGGCGTCAACGTGGACCACGTGGCGACGGTGCGCCAGGCGCGCCGCACCTATGAGCCCGACCCCGTCTGGGCTGCCGTCGAGGCCCACCTCGGCGGCGCCGATGGCATTACCGTGCACCTGCGCGAAGACCGGCGCCACATCCAGGACGAGGACGTGCGGCGCCTGCGCGAGCTGACGCACATCAAGCTGAACCTGGAGATGGCCGCGACCGACGAGATGGTCGCGGTGGCGCGGCGCATCCGGCCCGAAATGGCGATGCTGGTGCCGGAGGGCCGCCACGAGATCACCACCGAGGGCGGCCTGGACATCGCGTCGCAGGAGGCGCGCCTGCGCCTGGCGGTCTCGCAACTGGCGGAGGCGGGGATCATGGTCTCCGTGTTCATCGATGCCGAGGTCCGGCAGGTCGAGGCAGCACGCCGTATCGGCGCCGCCGTGTGCGAGGTGCACACGGGCCCCTACGCGCATGCATTCCATGGCAAGGGACGTGATGCGGAATCGCCCGCCGTGCTCGCGGAGCTGGCCAAGATCCGCAAGGCGGGGGAGAGCATCCGCGCGCTCGGCATGCGCTTCAACGCGGGGCACGCGCTCAACTACTTCAACGTCGAGCCGGTGGCCCGCCTGCCGGGACTGCGGGAATTGCATATCGGCCACGCCATCGTCAGCCGCGCCGTGTTCGTCGGCATGCGAGATGCGGTGCGAGAGATGAAGCAGCTCATCGTCCAGGCCGCAAGGTGATCTACGGAGTCGGCACCGACCTCATCGAGATCTCCCGCGTCCAGCGCGCGCTGGCACGCTTCGGCGAGCGGTTCGCGCAGCGCATCTTGTGCGAGTCGGAGTTGCGGCGCTTCAGGGCCCATGCCAAGCCGGCCGCCTACCTTGCCAAGCGCTTCGCTGCCAAGGAAGCCTTCTCCAAGGCGCTGGGGACCGGTATCCGCGCGCCGGCCAACTGGCATGGCGTGTGGGTGATCAACCACCGCTCCGGAAAGCCGCAGCTTGAATTTTCGGTTCCGCTTGCGGCGCTTCTGAGCAGCCGGGGCATTCTGCGCTCACACCTCACCTTGACCGACGAGCGCGGCATGGCGGCGGCCACTGTGATTCTCGAATGCGAAGGCTGAAGGCACGGCTGCCGCTGGGCCCCGTGGTGGTGGATCCGGCGGGCACGGTGCTGAACGACGAGGATCGCCGACGAATGCTTCACCCGGCAGCCGGCGGCGTGATCCTGTTCGCGCGCAATTTCGAGAATGCAGCGCAGCTGCAGGCGCTCACCGAAGAGATCCGGTCTTTGCGCGAGCCGGCGCTGCTCATCGGCGTGGACCACGAAGGCGGTCGGGTGCAGCGCTTCCGCGAAAGCTTCACGGCGCTTCCGCCGATGCGCGCGCTGGGGGGCCTGTGGGACCGCGACCGGGAGGCGGGCAGGGCGGCGGCGAGAGCTGCCGGCTACGTCATTGCGGCCGAGCTCGCGGCCCATGGTCTGGATTTCAGCTTCACTCCCGTGCTGGACCTGGATTACGGGACCAGCACGGTGATCGGCGACCGCGCGCTGCATTTCGACCCGATCGCCGTGGGCGCGCTGGCGGCGGCGCTGATCAGCGGCCTGGAAGACGGCGGCATGGCCGCAGTCGGCAAGCATTTCCCGGGACACGGCTATGTGGCCGCCGACTCGCACGTGGCGATCCCGGTCGACAACCGGACGCTGGCGGAGATCCTGCGCAAGGACCTCGCGCCCTATGGACCGGCGATTGCGGCGGGACTCGCCGGCGTCATGCCGGCGCATGTGGTCTATCCCCAGGTGGATCGGGAGCCCGCCGGCTACTCGCGGACTTGGCTGCAGGATGTCCTGCGCGGGCGCCTGGGATTCGAGGGCGTCATCTTCAGCGATGACCTGTCGATGGCTGGGGCAAGCGGCGCCGGTGACCATGCAGCGCGTGCGCGCGCAGCGCTTGCCGCAGGCTGCGACCTGGTGCTGCTATGCAATGACCCTGACGCTGCGGAACGGCTGCTGCACGAACTGGCAGAGCAGGCGCCGCCGGTGGCGGAGCGCCTGGAGCGCATGCGCCGCCGGGGGGGCGGCCGCGACCTCAGGAAGAGCGTGGCCTTCCGGGAAGCACAGGAAGCGCTGGGCGCGCTGGCCTAGGCAGCCTCTGGGCTACTCGCGCGGGTACGCGTTGCCGCCGGAACGCGCTGCCGGCTAGGCGCGCTCCATGTACGTGCCTTCGTTGGTATCGATCTTGATGCGCTCGCCCTTGTTGATGAATGGCGGCACTTGCACCGTGATGCCCGTCTCCATTGTCGCGGGCTTGAAGGTGTTGGTCGCTGTCGCGTTCCTGATGCCCGGCTCGGTGTCGACGACTGTGAGAACCACGGACGGCGGAATCTCGAGGCCGATCGCGCGACCATTGTAGAAATTGATCTGCACGTCGGTGTTGGGCAGGAGGTAGCCGGCCTGCCCCTCGAGGAACTCTGCCGGCAGGGTGAGCTGCTCGTAGTTCTCCTTGTCCATGAACACGTAGCCGGTGCCGTCCTGGTACAGGAATTCCATCGAGCGCGCATCGACGAAGGCGCGCTCCACCCTGTCCTCCGTGCGGAAGCGCTGGTTGGTTTTGGTGCCGGCCTCGATGTCCTTCATTTCCACCTGCATGAAGGCGCCGCCACGGCCGCCGACGTGCACGTGATAGCACTTGAGCACGCGCCAGACGCGCTTGTCCCATTCGAGCAGGTTGCCGACGCGGATTTCGACTGCGGAGACCTTGGCCATGGCGGTTTTGCCGTGCGGAAAAAGGGGCGCGATTCTACACTGAATCCCCGCCCGAGAGCTAGAATTCGCGCTCCGCATGGAAGCCTCACGCTTCGACCCGAAGAGCTTTGTGACCGGGCTGCCGAATCTGCCCGGTGTCTACCGCATGCTGGGCCCGGGCGGGGAGGCGCTGTACGTCGGCAAGGCGCGCGACCTCAAGAAGCGCGTCGGCACGTACTTCCAGAAGAGCGTCGCCAGCCCGCGCATTCGCATGATGCTGCAGCAGGTCGCGCAGGTCGAAGTCACCGCGACACGCTCCGAGGCCGAAGCGCTGCTGCTGGAGAACAACTTCATCAAGAGCCTCGCGCCGCGATACAACATCCTGTTCCGCGACGACAAGTCTTATCCTTACCTCGTGATCAGCGCCCACCGCTACCCGCGCATGGCATTCCACCGCGGCGCACGCGAGCGCGGCGACCACTATTTCGGGCCGTTCCCGCACGCTTCGGCGGTGCGTGAGAGCATCCAGCTGCTGCAGCGGGTGTTCCGCCTGCGCACCTGCGAGGATACGGTGTTTGCGAATCGCTCGCGGCCCTGCCTGCTGCACCAGATCCGGCGCTGCACGGCGCCGTGCACCAACCTGATCAGCGAGCAGGCGTATGCGCAGGACGTGCAGCACGCCGAGCTCTTCCTGCGCGGTCGTGAAGATGACGTGATGCAGCGCCTCACCGAGCGCATGCAGGCGGCCTCGCAGTCGCTGGACTACGAGGCGGCGGCGGTGTACCGCGACCAGGTGCGCGCGCTCTCGCGCGTGCAGGCGCGCCAATACGTCGAGTCCGATCATGGCGTGGACGCCGACGTCGTCGCCTGCGCGACCGAGGGCGGCCTGGCCTGCGTGAACCTGGCCATGATCCGCGGCGGGCGGCACGTCGGCGATCGCAGCTTTTTCCCGGCCAACGCCGAAGCAGCGGATGCGGCCGAGGTGCTGCAGGCGTTCCTCGAGCAGCACTACGTCGAGCAGCCGCTGCCGCCGCTGGTGCTGGTGAGCCACGAGGTGGAGTTCGACGCGGTGCTGCCCACGCAAGGGGAACGGCGCGTCTGGCTGGCGATGGCGCTGAAGAACGCGCAGCTCGCGCTGGCGCAGCGCGCACGCGAGAAAGGCGCGCAGGAGGAACGCCTGAACGCGCTGCGCGAGGCCCTGCAGCTGCCGGACTCGGCGCAGCGCATCGAATGCTTCGACATCAGCCATACCATGGGGGAGGCGGCAGTCGCATCCTGCGTGGTCTACGACCGGCACACGATGCAGAAGGGCGAGTACCGCCGCTTCAACCTGCGCGATATCACGCCGGGAGACGACTATGCGGCGATGCGACAGGCGCTCGCACGCCGCTACGAGCGCGTCAGTGCGGAGAACGGCAAGATTCCCGACCTGGTGCTGATCGACGGCGGCAAGGGACAGGTCGGCGCGGGCCGTCAGGCGCTCGCCGAGCTCGGCCTGCACGACGTCGCAATCGTCGGCGTGGCCAAGGGCCCGGAGCGCAAGCCGGGCCTCGAGGAGCTGATCGTCGAGGCCGATGGGCGCGGCGCGCACCTGGCGCCGACGCATCCCGGCCTGCATCTCATCCAGCAGATCCGCGACGAGGCGCACCGCTTCGCCCTCGTGGGGCACCGTGCGCGGCGTGGCCGCGCGCGGACCACTTCCACGCTGACGCAGATCCCCGGGGTGGGCGCGCAACGCCGGCAGCGGCTGCTGGCGCATTTCGGCGGCCTGCGCGAGGTGCAGGCCGCCGCCGTCGACGAAATCGCCCAGGTGGAAGGCATCAGCCGGCCGCTGGCCGAGCGCATCTACAAGGCGCTGCACTGATGCCGCTCAACCTGCCGAACCTGGTGACGTGGCTGCGCATCATCCTGATCCCGCTGATCGTGGGGATCTTCTACCTTCCGGACGCCTGGCTCTCGGTGCCGGGCAAGAATGTCACGGCCACTGCGATCTTCGTCGTCGCGGCGCTCAGCGACTGGCTCGACGGCTATCTCGCACGCGCGCTCGACCAGGCCTCCGCGTTCGGTGCGTTCCTCGATCCGGTCGCCGACAAGCTGATCGTCGTGGCAGCCCTGGTCGTGCTGCTGCAACTGGGCCGTGTCGAGCCGGTCATCGCGCTGATCATCATCGGGCGGGAGATCGCCATTTCGGCGCTGCGCGAATGGATGGCGAAAATCGGCCAGTCGGGCAGCGTCGCCGTCGCCTATGTCGGCAAGGTCAAGACCGCGAGCCAGATGATCGCCGTCCCGCTGCTGCTCTTCCACGACGACGTGCTCGGCGTGCTGAACGCGCAATGGCTCGGCACCATCCTGATCAACGTCGCCGCGGTCCTCACCGTGATTTCCATGCTGCACTACCTGCGCCGCGCGCTACCCCACGCGAGGGGTTGAGCTATAATGCGCGCCTCCAAGACGCGGGAGTAGCTCAGTTGGTAGAGCGCAACCTTGCCAAGGTTGAGGTCGCGAGTTCGAGACTCGTCTCCCGCTCCAGCTTAGCGTAGGGAAGGCCGGGAGGCCTTCCCTTTCCCATTGCATCCCCGGGGCGGGATGGCAGAGTGGTCATGCAGCGGCCTGCAAAGCCGTGTACGCCGGTTCGATTCCGACTCCCGCCTCCAAGTCCTCCTGCCGCACTGCTGCCCGGGTGGCGAAACTGGTAGACGCAAGGGACTTAAAATCCCTAGGCCGCAAGGCCGTGCCGGTTCGAGTCCGGCCCCGGGCACCAGAACCCGTCAGGCGGCTGCCATCGTGAGCCGGATCCGGTTGCGCCCGAACAGATAGGCATAGTCCCGCGAGGCGGCAAGCTCCTTCATGAGCAGCACCCCCAGGCCACCGATCTTGCGCATCGACAGCGTGGCGTCGGGCGCCACTTCCGGCAAGCTCGTGTAGGCGTAAGGATTGAACGGCGGTGCCTTGTCCTCATAGACGACGCGCACGCCGTCTTCGGCGCGCTGCAGGCCGATCCAGATCGGTGCATCGCAGTCTCCACGGTGCCCATGCCGGACGGTGTTGGTGAACAGTTCCTCGAGCACGAGGTTGAGGCGCAGGCACCCGTCCCTTGCAAGGCCGGAATCCGCGCAAAAGCCCTCGAGGAAGGCGCGCACGTGCCTGAGCTGATCGAGGCGTGCAAGAAACTGTCCTACACGGGCGTATTTCACTGTCTTACCTGATTGTCCCGGGGCATTATAGAATCCCTTACGATTGGGACGGGAGACAAAAATGCGCCAAGTCATTGTAGCAGCGGCAGTTGCGGCAGCGCTCGCGGCGGGGATGCCCGCCTGGGCCAGCGATGTCGGGCAGGTGAAGACCGCCAAGGGGACGGTGCATGTCGAGCGTGATGGCAAGCGCCTTCCCGCGAATGTCGGAATGCCGATCCGCCAGGCCGACACCCTGGTCACGGGCACGGACGGCGCCGTGGGCGTGACGTTCACGGACAACAGCCTCCTGTCGACCGGACCGAACAGCGTGCTGGTGGTGGACCGCTACAACTTCGACAGCACGACACATGCGGGACGCTTCGACGCGTCGCTGAAGAAGGGGACGCTGGCGGTCGTGTCCGGCAAGATGGTGAAGCAGTCGCCCGAGGCGATGAAGGTGCGCACGCCGGCGGCGATCATGGGCGTGCGCGGCACGGAGTTCGTCGTGCAGGTGGAAGAGCCGGCGAAGAACTAGACGATGGGGGTCGTGATCGCCGCGCTGGTGACGGCGCTCATGATCTATTCGCATCAGCTGCCGGTCGGCAACGAACTGGTGGTCGTGTTGCCCGGGCCGGACGGCAAGGTGGGGACCGTCGTGGTGGAACGAGGCGGGGAGACGGTGGTACTCAACCAGGCCTACGCCGCGAGCCGCATCGTGAGCGGCAGCGCCCCTCAGCCGCAGCGCCTCTCGGATAGCGAGATCCGCCAGGCATTCGCCCCCCTTCTCGCGGCGCTGCCGGGGCGCCCCAAGTCGTTCCTGCTCTACTTCCTCGAGGGCTCGGACGAATTTACGCCCGAGTCCCTGGTCGAACTCGACAAGATGCTTGCGGAGTTGCGCCAGCGCGGCGCCCCGGACGTGGTGGTCATCGGCCATACCGACCGCGTCGGCAGCCTGCAGTTCAATGACCGCCTGTCCCTGCAGCGTGCCGAGCGCGTGCGCGCGGAGCTGGTCAAGCTCGGCATCGATCAGGCGCGCATCCAGATCGCCGGGCGCGGCGAGCGCGAGCTGCTGATTCCCACGGCCGATGAGGTTGCCGAGCCGCGGAACCGGCGCGTGGAGATCAGCGTCCGCTGAGCTGCCGTCGCGGCGCGCAGCGGCCTAATGGCCGTTCCAGCGCACGCACAGCAACGTCAAGTCGTCCGAAGGTACCGCTGCGCCGACAAACGCGCGCACATCCGCGCGCACGGCGGCAAGCACGTCGGCGGGCGCCGCCTGCTGGGGCACTGAGCGCAGAACCTCCCCGAGTCGCTGCGCGCCGTAGAACTCGCCGCGGGGATTCATGGCTTCGGTTACGCCATCGGTGACCACGCAGAGCCACTCGCCGGCGGCGATGTCCCGGTGCTCGACCGGGTACGCATAGTCCTCGATGACGCAAAGCGGCGGCCCGCCGCGGTGCTCGATGCGCTCGAGTGCGCCGCCGCGGCGCCGCGCGAACGGCGGCTCGTGCCCTGCGTTGCAGAACTCAAGCTTGCCGGTGCGCGCATCGAGGATCCCGGCGAACGCCGTGACGAACAGGGATTCGGGATTTTCGCGCGACACCTCCGTGTTGGCGCGCACCATCAGCGCGCCGACGTCGTCAGCGCGCCGCGCCGCGCTCTTCAGCAACGTCTTGGACAAGGCCATGAACAGGCTTGCGGGCAGGCCCTTGCCTGAGACGTCGGCGACGATGAAGAACAGGCGATCGGCGTCGATCATGAAGCAATCGTAGAAGTCGCCGCCGACGGTGCGCGCCGGCTCGAGGAACGCGTCGATGTCGAAGCGTGTCTCGTGCTCGAACAGCTGGCGTGCCGCAGGCAGCAGCCCCATCTGGATGCGGCGCGCCGACTCCAGCTCGCCGGACACGCGCGCGGCCTGTTCACGCAGGCGGTGGCGCTGCTCGTCGGCGACGCTGAGTGCCTGGGCCATCACGGCACCGAACACCAGCGTCGCGCCGACCACAGGCCAGGCGACGTCGAGCAGTACGCCTTCGAGCGCAAAGCCCTGCATGCCGAGGACCATGAGTCCTGCCGTCACGGCGCCGTACAGCGCGATCGATGCGCCCACGCCGAGGACCGTAACGCCGAACGCGAGCAGTAATGCCGCGGCGCAAAGCAGGACGTATTCCAGTGCCTGCAGGGATGCGGGACGGCGCAAGTAGGTGCCGTCAAAGATCTGCTCGAGGATCTGCGCGTGGATCTCGACGCCCGGCACGCGTTCGCCGAGCGACGTGGTCTGGTAGTCGAGCAGCCCGAGACCGCTCACGCCCACCAGGACGAGCTTGCCCGCCAGCGCCTCGGCGGGCAGGCGATCCTCGAGCACCGCCGCCGCCGAGACGAAGCGCGCGGGATCGTGTGGCCCATAGCGGATCCAGAAACGGCCGTCGGCGTGCGCGGGCACCGCGACGTCGCCGAGGCGCACCTCGATCTGGTCGGGGCCGCGACCCACCAGCAGCAGCGTAGTCTGCGTCGCGACGCGGAGCATTTCGATGCTCAGCGCGGGGACGATCACGTCGCCGACCAGGCCGGCGAGCAGCGCGCGCCGGATCACGCTGCTTTCCGGATCGACGCTGAGCAGGCCGCGCCCGACCGCCGCGCCGTCGATGACCGCCACGCTGGGCAAATGCCCGGCGAATCGCCGCAGATTCAGGTCGGGCGCATTGACGGTGCGAACCGGCGGCGCACCCGGGGGCTGCAGGAATTTCGGATTGGGCTCTTCCAGACCGGCAATCCCCAGGACCACCTTGTTCCCGCGAATTGCCTGCGCGAGCGCGTCGTCGTTCGACGGCAAGAGGCGCAGCAAGCGTGCAACGTCGACCGACAGGGCCTGCAGGTCCTGCGCGACGACAGAGGGCGAGAAGCGATCGGGCTCGGGAAACAGCAGGTCGACGCCGATCGCCGCCGGCTTGGCGGCGCCGATGCCGGCGATCAACTGCGCGATGCGGGTGCGCGGCCAGGGCCACTGCCCGAAACGCTGCAGTGCCTCCTCGTCCACGGCCACGATGACGGCCGGCGCGGACTGCCGCTCGCGCGGGAAGAGCTTCTGGTAGCCGTCGAAGAGTGCGTTGCGCAGCCCCGGCACGAACGGCGGCTCGATGGCCAGCAGCAGCACGAGCGCCGCCAGCAGCGCCAGCGGGGCGGGTCGCCAGGACCAGGCCGAACTCAGACGTCGATCTCCAGCCCGTCGTACGCGGCCGAGACCTTGAGCGCCTGCGTGCCACGCGTCAGTTCCTCGAAACGCTGCGTCTCACGCAGCACGCCCTCGATCGTCGCGTCGTCGTAGGCGGGCTCGTGGTGGAACAGCACCAGGTGCTTGACGCGGGCCATCTGGCAGAGCTCGACGCCGATGATGTTGCTGGAATGCCCCCAGTCGGCCTTGACCGAGATGGCGTCGGCGAGGGAGTACATGGCGTCGAATACGACGAGGTCGGCATCCCGGAAAAACTGCACGAAGCGGTCGGTTTGCGCACGGTTCTCGAGCTTGTGCTCCGAGTCAGTCGTGTACACGAAGGTTCTGCCCTGGGCCTCGAAGCGGTAGCCGAACGAGTCGCCGGAATGCATCTGCGGCTGTGGCGTCACGCGTACGCCGGAGGTCTCGTAGGCCTTGCCCGGCGTCAGCCGCACGAACTCGATGTCCGCGGCCAGCTGCGCGAACTCCACCGGAAAGCAGGGTGGAGCCTGCTGCAGACGGAAGGCGTGCTCGATGACGTCATGGCAGCCGTGGATGCGGATGCGGGTGCCGGCGACGTAGGCGGGCCCGAAGAACGGGAATCCCATGATGTGATCCCAGTGCACGTGCGACATGAACACGTTGACCGTCGCCGGGCGGCCGGACTGCCGCGCGAGCACGTGGGCGCCGAACGGACGCGCGCCACTGCCCATGTCACAGACGAAATAGTCGTCCTGTCCGGTCTCGAGCTCGACGCAGGCGGAGTGCCCGCCGAAGGTGTGCGTGAGCGAGAAGTCCAGATGCTGCGTGGCGTAGTCGTACGCTTCGCCGATCGAGGCGAACTGCCGGCCGCCAGCGCGCATCAGCGCCACGGCCACCTTGTCGCGGATGTCCGCTGAGGTGAGGGCTACGGGGATCGAGCCGCGCGTGCCCCAGAAGCGGACGCGCACCCGCGCTATCCCCGGTCGAACGCGGCCGCCGCGCCTGGCGACAGCGACGCGAGCGCGTCGCGCACCTTGGGATAGGCCTCGAATACCAGGTTGAAGCGCGCGATCTGGAAGATTTCCGCCACCACCGGCTGCATCGAGGCGATGACGATCCGGCTGCTCTGCGCCTTGGCCTGCTTCGCCGCCAGCATGAAGCAGCGCAGGCCGGCGCTGGAGACGTACTCCAGGCCGGAGAGGTCGAGCACGATGGACGTGCGCTCCCTGGCGCAGCGTTCCAGGTGCGGCGCCAGCTCCTCGCGAAAGGCCTCGCAATTGTCGTGGTCAAGCCGGCCTGTCGGAGCGAGCACCAGGGCGTTGTCGTACAGGCGGTGGGCGAGGGGCATTCTTGTTCGATCTCCCGTTCGTATTGTCTGCAAAGCCGGCACCGACGGCAACAGCTAGAATCGCGCCATGGTGACCATCGGCGCCGCGCGCGTCCGGAACTCGGCGCAATGGCTGGTGGAGCGTCACCGGGCCCGGCACCGGCCGCCGCCGTTGCCGGCGGCGTACGCGCCGCGCAGCATCGGCGAAGCCTACGCGATGCAGGAAGCGTTCGTCGCGCTGAAGGCGCGCGCATGCGGACCGATCGTCGGCTACAAGATCGCGCTTACGACGCCGCAAATGCGCCGCTTCGTGGGCCTGCAGGACTCCATCGCCGGCTGCCTGCATGCGCGCCAGGTGGTGCGCGCGCCCGCTTCGGTGCGAGCCGCTGATTACGGGCGCCTGCTGGTGGAGTTCGAGATCGCCCTCGTCCTGGGCAGCGACATTGCGCCCAAAGGTGCGGCGCATACCCCGCACGAGGTCGCGGCAGCGGTCGGCGCCGTGATGCCGGCGTTCGAGCTGGCGGACGATCTGGGCGCCGACTATGCCACGCTGGGGAGCCGCGGGCTTGAGCTCGCCGCCGACAACGCCTGGAACGAGGGGGCGGTGCTCGGCCAGCCTGTCGAGGACTGGCACGCCATCGACCTGGCGTCGGTGCGTGGCGTCGCGCGTGTCAACGGCCGGATCGTGGGCGAAGGCCGCGGCGCCGACGCGATGGGCAGCCCGCTGGTGGCGCTCGCCTGGATCGCCAACCATCTCCGCAGCCGCGGCAGATCCCTGCGCAAGGGCGATATCGTGATCACCGGAAGCCTGGTGGCGTCCCAGTTTCCGCGGGCGGGCGACGTTCTGCAATTCGACGCCGGCCCGCTCGGCGCCATTGAGTTGACAGTGAACTGAGCGGCCGCCGCACTGCCGTCCCGAGATCATCGGCGAGCACGCGGGGCCGCAGCGCCGAGGAGCGCCACCTCGCGGTCACTTCACAGTGCATGCTTCTCGAGGAAGGCGCGCAGCACCTCGTTGAACTCCTCCGGCTGGTCCATCGGTCCCAAGTGGCCGCAGCCAGCCAACGCCACGAACTCGGCGCCGGGTATCTTCGCCGCCATGCGCTCCATCACCGACGCGGGCGCGGTATGGTCGTCGCTGCCCGCGATGAGCAGGGTAGGCACGCGGATCTCCGGCAGCTGCGCACGGCGGTCGAACGTCGTGAGCATTTGCACTGCCTTGCGGTAGGTCTCCGGGGGCACCGCGGCCATCACGCGTTCGGCATGCTCGATGCCGCCGGGCACGGACTTCGCCCCGCGCATGGTCGGCATCAGGCGTGCGGCGATGTCCGCCATGCTCTTGCCCTCATCGAGCGGTCCCATGCGTGCGGCGATGAACTGGCGCGCGAACTCGCTGCCGGCGCCGCCGAACGCCGCGCTCGTGAAGCAGAGAACGAGCGCCTTGATGAGCTGGGGGAAGCGCGCATAGCCTTCCTGCGCCACGAAACCGCCCATGCTGTGGCCGACCAACACGACCGTTTCCCCGCCGAGCGATTCGATCTCGCGGCACAGGGCCGCGCCGATGCGCTCGAGGTCGTAGGGCTCCACTAGAGGCCTGCCGCCGTAGCCCGGCTGGTCCCACGCCACCGCGCGGTGCCCGCGCGCGTTGAAGTAGGGCAGCTGCCACTGCCAGACAGCGCGACTGCCGCCTACGCCATGCAAGAAGAGCAGGGTGCTCACGCGCTCACCGCCTGGCATCGTAATAGAATCCCCAACATGAAGATCTTCGACCTGCTTTGCGTGGCGGGCCATCGGTTCGAGGGCTGGTTTGCTTCGGCAGAGGACTACGGCACCCAGCGCACCAAGGGGCTGGTGAGCTGCCCGACCTGCGGCGCGCAGCAAGTGGACCGGGTACCGTCGGCAACCCGCTTCAATACCGGGGCGGCGCAGCCCCAGGCCACGCCGCCCGCGCCGGCTGGGCACGATGCCTTGGCGCTCGCGCAGAAGCTTTACTCGCGCATGCTGGACGAGCTGCTGACAAAGTCCGAAGACGTCGGCACGCAGTTTCCTGAGGAAGCGCGGCGCATCTACTACAAGGAGGCTCCCGCACGCAGCATCCGCGGCCAGGCGAGCCAGGAAGACCACGATGCGCTGGTAGAGGAAGGGATCCCGGTGGCTCGGCTGCCGGTGCCGCCGACTGACCGCTGGAATTGAGCCCTCGAGCCAACTGTAAGTTGACCATTGTGTATTATGTTAAATAATAACAGCTGGCGACTGCGCAGCTGCAACGAGTCCTAGTCCTTCGGCATACCGGCGAGCATCTCCCCCGCCATTAGCCGCGGATTAAGCGGATGCCTCGCCAGCGCGCGAAATCGACCCATTGCGCGCGCATACCTCAGCCAGGCACTTGCGTGCCGCGAGGATCCGCCCATGCCGTACCTGTCCCGCCCGCCTAGCGAGCGCATCGCCACGTCGATCGCGAGCCGCTGCAGCACTTCCGCGAGCGCCTCCAATTCATCGCGGCCCCCAACTGCCGCCATGGCGTCGAAATCCCGAGCCTGCAGGGCCTTGCGCATGCCACCAACCGCGCCCCCGACCTCACGGGCGTAAGTCATGGCCCGCAAGGGCGCGCCACCCGTGAACGCCAGCCATGCCTCGGCATCCGGCACACCCTGCTCCTTCAGCCAAGTCCTCGCCAAGCCGGGCTCGGGCAGCGCTACCGGTACCGCCGCGCAGCGGCTGCGGATCGTGGGCAGCAGCCGCGCAGGCCGATGGGACACGAGGATGAAATGCGCGCCCGGCTGCGGCTCCTCGAGCGCTTTGAGCAAGGCATTGGCGGCGTTCGGATTCATCGCCTCGGCAGGATGGACGAGCACGACCCGAAGACGTCCCCGATGCGAACGCAGACCGAGGAAGGTGTCCAGCTCCCGCACCTGGTCCACCTTGATCTCCTGACTGGGCTTGGCGGCTCTCGACGCGGCAGGCGCCGGCATTTCGGGTTCGTCTTCCGCACCGACGCGGCGCGCCATGGCCTCCGGTTCAAGCCGCCTCAAATCTGGGTGGCTTCCGGCGATGTACCACCGGCATCCATCGCAAGCGCCGCACGGCTTGGGGACCCCTGGCGAGGATTCGCAAAGCAGCAGCTGCGCGAACTGCTCTGAGAGTGCCAGCTTGCCGATCCCTGCGGGTCCATGGATCAGCAGCGCGTGGTGCAGCCGGTCGGGTTGCGCCTGAAGCCGCTCCCAGATCGCAATTTGCCAAGGATAGATCATAAGGATCAGATTGTTGCAAGCTCTTGTTGAATTACTTTCTTGATATTTTCCACGGAGCCGCTGGCGTCCACGATGCGGATCCTTTCGGCGTCGGCCCGCGCCAGGCCCAAGTACGACTGGCGAACGCGGTCGAAAAAGGCGTGGTCTTCCCGCTCGAATCGGTCCGGTGCGCGCCCGGTCCGGCCCAGCCGTTCCCGGCTTACCTCGTACGGGCAATCGAACACCAAGGTGAGGTCCGGCATCAGGCCGTTGTGCGACACCTGCGCCAGATGCGCGATCAGCTCGGCGGGCACCCCCTTGCCGCCCCCCTGATAGGCAAACGTGGCGTCGGTGAAGCGATCGCAAAGCACCCAGGTGCCCGCCGCCAGCGCCGGGGCGATCACGGTGCGCACGTGGTCGTCGCGCGCGGCGAACAGCAGCAGCGTTTCGGTGAGCGCGTCCATCGGCTCGGCGAGGATCAGCGCGCGCAGCTTCTCGGCCAGCGGCGTGCCGCCCGGCTCGCGCGTCACGTGCACGCTGCGCCCGCGCGCACGCAACTGCTCGGCGATCCACGCCACGTGCGTGGACTTGCCGGCGCCGTCCACGCCTTCGAGCGTGATGAATCGACCCCTGGTCATTTGCGCCTGGGCTTGAGCTGGTATTTTGCCACCGCGCGATTGTGCTCCTTGAGCGTGCGCGAGAACTCGCTCGTGCCGTCGCCGCGCGACACGTAGTAGAGCGCGTCGACCTTCGCCGGCTGCAGCGTCGCGCGGAGCGACGCGAGCCCCGGCATGGCGATGGGCGTCGGCGGCAGTCCACGCCGCGTATACGTGTTGTAGGGGCCGTCGGTCTTGAGGTGCACTTTCTTCAGGTTACCGTCGAAGCTCTCGCCCAGCCCGTAGATCACCGCAGGATCGACTTGCAGCGCCATGCGGGCGCGCAGCCGATTCACGAGGACACCGGCAATCACCTCGCGCTCCGCTTCCCTGCCCGTCTCTTT
>DASTHP010000354.1:0-10148 GCA_035718125.1 Burkholderiales bacterium
GCGCCATCCGGCGCCTGCTGGTGGACGGCGGCATCGTGCTCAACCACGGCATCACCTCGGTGGACCCGGACAGCCGCTCGGTGGGCATGGGGGCGAGCGAGTTCGTCGAGAAGTACGTCTTTCCGCACGGCGAGCTGCCGCACCTCTCGCTGGTCATCCGCGAGATGGGCGCCGCGGGGCTGGAGGTGATGGACATCGAGACCCTGCGGCTGCACTACGCGAGGACGCTGCATCGCTGGAGCGAGCGGCTGGAGGCGAACCTCGACAAGGCGCGCGCGTTCGCGGGCGAGAAGCGCGCGCGCATCTGGCGCACCTACCTCGCCGGCTGCGCGCACGCCTTCGAACGCGGCTGGGTGTCGATCCAGCAGGTGCTGGCGGTGAAGGCCGCGGACACGCGCAAGAATCCGCTGCCCTGGACGCGCGACTACATGTACGGCGGCTAGCCGGCCGCGCGCAGGATCAGCGACCCGCCGGTCGCCAGCAGCACCACCGCCACCGCGCGCAGCAGCTGCTCGCGCGAGATGCTCAGGTACATCCGCTGCGCCACCCAGATGCCCGCGAGCGACGCGGGGATCACGCCGATCGCGACCAGCCACACCTGCGGCTCGAGCAGCAGGCCCGTGAGCAGGAACGCGGCGACGCGCAGCGAGATGCTGGTGAGCGTGGCGAAGCCCATCGTCGCGCGGAACTGCTCCTTCGACAGGCCGCGCTGCGAGAGGTAGATCGCATAGGGCGGCCCGCCCGCGCCGAACAGCGTGCTGGTGATGCCGCCGGCCAGTCCCGCCGCCCACGCCCAGCCGGCCGCGATGATCTTGCCGGACTCGCGCCGCAGCAGGCTGTAGAGCGCGTAGCTCACCACGAACGCCCCCAGCGCGAGCATCCCCACCGCGCGCGGCAGGTTCACCAGCAGCGTGACGCCGAGCGCCGTGCCGGCGAGGATCATCGGCACCAGGCGCGTCCACTCGGCGCGCACCGCGTTCTTCGGCTTCTCGAAGCCCACGCGCAGCGCGCTCGCGAGGTCGGCGAGCGCGTACAGCGCGAGCGCGAACTGCAGCGGCACGAAGTGCGTCGCCAGCGGGATGGTGATGAGCGCCGAGCCAAAGCCGGTGAGGCCAAAGACCAGCGAGCCGGCAAAGGCGATCGGGACCAGCGCCAGGTACTCGAGCGGGATCAGGCAGGCACC
Source organism: Burkholderiales bacterium (assembly GCA_035718125.1). Taxonomy (GTDB): domain Bacteria; phylum Pseudomonadota; class Gammaproteobacteria; order Burkholderiales; family SG8-39; genus JAABQT01. The sequence continues at coordinate 1,184 of DASTHP010000354.1, forward strand.
CCTGCGCCGAGCGTGCCTGCCGGCTCCGGCGCCAGGTAGAGGCGCTGCGCATCGAAGCGGTTCATGCGCTTCATGCGCGGCAGGTAGCGCGGATAGGGAATGCCGTGGCGCTTCTCGAGCGCCGCCGCCCTCCTTTGCAGCTCGTCCCACGCCAGGGACGCGGGCGCGCCCTTCAGCGCGAGGACGATGACATTGGGATCGTAGAGCGCCGGCAGCGCGAGCACCGTGCCGGCGAAGGCGCGCTCGATGCGCTGCAGCCGCTCATCGAGCCTCGGATCGTCGTCCATGAAGTTCATCACCATCACGCCGGGCGCCTCGAGCGCGAGCCAGGCCGCGTCGAAGAACGCCTGGCTCACCAGCGCCGCCGGCGGGTGCTCGTCGGCGAACGCGTCCACCACCAGCAGGTCGCAGCATTCGGGCGCGAGCGCCTCGGCGCCGTCGCCGATCTCCACGGCGAGCCGCGCGTCGTCGGCCGGCAGGCAGAACTGCTCGCGCGCGACCCGCACCACGCGCTCGTCGAGCTCCACCACGCGCGTGCGCAGCCACGGCAGCTCGCGCCAGAAGAACTTCACCAGCGACCCGCCGCCCAGGCCGATCTTGAGCGCGCGGCGCGGGCGCGGATGAAACAGCAGGAACGAGGTCATGCAGCGCGTGTAGTCGAGCTCGAGCGCGAACGGCGCGGACAGCCGCATCGAGCTCTGGATCGCCTCGCCGCCGACGTGCAGCGTGCGCACGCCGCGCTCTTCGCTGACGGTGAGCGCCGGCTTCCTGCTCATGCGCGATGCGCAAACCGGCGCCGCATCGAGGCGGCGATCGTGGCGCCGATGAAGCACAGCGCCGCGCAGCCCAGGATCGAGACATCGTAGCTGCCGAAGGCGTCGAAGCTCGCGCCGGCGAAGGTCGGCCCGATGAGGGTGCCGATGCCTGCGGCGGTATACAGGCTGCCGATGATCGCCGACAGGCTCTTCGGGCCGAAGGTTTCCATGCATACCGTCGGCGAGAGCGCAACGTAGCCGCCGTAGAGCGTGCCGAACACGAAGGCGAAGACGGCGAGCGGCCAGAAGCCCGTCGACACCCACCACAGCAGGAACATCGCGCCCATGCCCGCACTGATCGCCACCAGCATGTTCACGTGGCCGAGCCGGTCGGCGATGCCGCCGATCGCGAAGCGCCCGACCAGGCTTCCCAGACCGAGCAGGCTCACCAGCGTCACGCCGCGCGCGGTGCCAAGGCCCGCGTCCTGCGCGTAGGGCACCAGGTGCACCATCGGGACGAAGACCCCCACGCAGACGAAGAACCCCAGCGCGTAGAGGGCCCAGAACGGCGGGCTGCGCAGCGCCTCGGCGAGCGTCATGCCGGCAAGCGCCGTGCCGCCCGCGTTCGCGCGCGTAGCGGCGCGGCCACCGAGCGCGAGCGCGGCGGGTACCGTCAGCGCGAGCGTCGCGGCGGCAAGCGCAAGGTAGGCGTTGCGCCAGCCAGCGACACCGATCAGCCACGCGGCGAGCGGCGGGAAAAGCAGGTTGCCCGCGCCAATGCCGGAAACGGCAATGCCGGAGGCGAGCGCACGGTGCTGCACGAACCAGTGCTGCACGGCGGCCACCGAGGGCACGTAGGTGAGGCCGATGCCGATGCCCGCGCCGATGCTGAAGGTGGCGTACAGCACCATGAGCGAGGGCGCGAGGGCCGAGAGCGCGAGGCCCGCCGCGAGGATCAGCGCGCCCGCGAGGCACACGCCGCGCGGCCCGAAGCGGTCGGCCAGCATGCCGCCCGGCACGCCGAAGGAGAACCACAGCAACGCGCTGAGCGAGAACACGAGCGCGACGTGCGCGCGCGAGGCGCCGAACTCGGCCTGGAAGGCCGTGAAGAACGCGGCGAACGAGTACGCCGCGCCGAACCCCATGAACATCAGGGTGAAGGCGGCGAGCACCACCACCCAGCCGGTGCGAGCGTTGCCCAAGTCAGTGCCGGCGCTGCCGCCGCTTCATTGCGCGGCGCCGCGCGCGCCGATGCCCCACAGGTCCTCCACCACCCCGCCGCGCACGCAGACGTACCAGTCGTAGAGATTGATCGTCGGATCGCAATGCCCCGGCACGAGCAGCAGCTTCTCGCCCAGCGCCGGCGCCGGCGCGCCCGCCGCGATCTCGACGAAGCCGTGCTCGTCCGAGGCCTGGAAGTACTTCAGCCCCGTGCGCTGCCACATCGCGGGCATGCCGGAATCGACGCTCGAGGCCTTGAGGCCCGCATCCACGATGGCGCGATCCCACCGGGGCCGGCTCATCACCGTACTGAGCACGAACAGCGCGTGCTCGAAGCGCGGCAGCGGCGCCGCCCAGTCGTTCCTCGCGTAGTCCGCGTCCATGAAGGCGTAGGAGCCGGGCTGGATCTCGTCCCAGGCGCCCGACTCCACCTCGAACATGAAGGTGCCGCTGCCCGCGCCGGTGACGAGCGGGCAAGCGATGCCGTTCTTCTCCAGCAGCGCGCGCGTCGCGCGCACCGCCTCGGCCGCCTTGTCGATCAGCGCACGCCGATCCGCCAGCGAGCGCACGTGCTGCGCGCGGCCGTTGTAGGCCTGCAGCCCTGCGAAACGCAGATTCGGCGACGATGCCACCGCGCGCGCCAGCGCCAGCGCAGGCTCGCCCGGGGCCACGCCGCAGCGGCCCATGCCGACCTCCAGCTCCACGTAGACATCGAGCTTTACGCCGGCGCGGCCCGCGGCCGCGTCCAGCTCCTTCACGTTGCCCGCGTCGTCCACGCACACGCCGATCTTCGCGCGGCGCGCGAGCGCGGCCAGCCGCTCCAGCTTCGCCGCGCCGACCACCTCGTTGGAGACGAGAACGTCGGGGATACCGCCCTCCACCATCGCCTCGGCCTCCGACACCTTCTGGCAGCACACGCCGACCGCGCCGAGCGCCATCTGGCGCTTGCCCACTTCGGCGCACTTGCTGGTCTTGGCGTGCGCGCGCACGCGCACGCGGCCGCGCGCGAGATCCGCGAGCGTCTTCAGGTTGCGCTCGAAGGCGTCCAGATCGAGGATGAGCGCGGGCGTGTCCACTTCCTCCAGGCGCTGGCCGATGCGCGCCGGCACCCTCATGCCGCCGCCCGCGACTTGCGCTGCACGAGCGCGTACCAGCCGATGGCGATCGCCACCAGCGCGACCAGCGGCAGCGCGTAGAGGTTCACGCGCTCCCAGCCCGCCTGCGTCACCGTGAGCCCCGAAGTGAACGAGGAGATCGCCATGACGATGAAGATCGCCTGCTCGTTCGCCCCTTGCGCCTTCGCCATCTCCTCGGGGCGGTAGGTCTCGGTGAGCAGCGTCGTGCCGCCGACGTAGAGGAAGTTCCAGCCCACGCCGAGCAGCACCAGGGACCACCAGAACTGCGCCACCGAGATGCCCGAGAGGGCGATGCCGATGGCGACGAAGTTGAGCAGCGCTCCGACGAACATCACGGGCAGCACGCCCACGCGCTTGATCAGCCCCCCGGTGACGAACGAGGGCGCGAACATGCCGATGACGTGCGAGGAGATGACGAACGCGGCATCCGAGTAGGGATGCCCGCACACGCCCATGGCGATGGGCGTGGAGGTCATGAGGAAGTTCATGACGCCGTAGCCGATCGCCCCCGAGAGCACGGCGACGATGAACTTCGGCTGGGCGGCGATCTGCGCGAGGGGGCGGCCCTTCTGCGCCTGCACCCTGGCGTCCGGCGTCGGGATGCGAACGAAGCGCAGCAGCACGATGGTGAGGAGCGAGAAGGCGATCAGCGCGAGGTAGGCGCCGGTGAAACGGGGCGCGATCAGGTCGATCGTCGCCCGGCTGGTCGTCGGGCCGAGGATGCCGCCCACCAGGCCGCCGGCCAGCACCAGCGAGATCGCCGTGCTCCTGAATTGGGGACCCGCCACGTCCGCCGCGGCGAATCGGTAGTACTGCCCGTAGGCGTTGTAGACGCCGAAGACGAGCGTGCCGAAGCAAAGCAGCCAGAAGCTCTGCAGCCACACGGCGCCGGCGCAGATCAGCGCGCCGACAACCCCCCAGAGCATGCCCATGGTCATGCCGCGCTGGCGCCCGACGCGCTTCATATGCAGCGAGGCTGGCATGGTGGCGAGCGCCCCGCCCGCCACCCAGCAGGTCACCGGCAACGTGGCGAGCGCCGTGGCGGGCGCGAGTGCGAGGCCAGCGAGCCCGTTGATGGCGATCAAGGTGGCGTTGTTGCTCATCAGCAGCGCCTGGCAGGCGGCGAGCAGTCCGACGTTGCGGTGGGTACTGTTCATGTATACAGTATCGGCGAGGAGTTTCATTCTAGATGCAAACCCAGCGCCAGCGCGGCGCGCTTTCGCAGATGCAGGGGCGCTTCGAGACCGAGGCGCGCGAGGCGTTCGACGACGGCTGGACGCGCGAGGACGAGCCGCTCGAGCCGCTGCAAACCACCGTGACGATCGAGCGCGCCCGCTCGATCATCGCGCGCAACGCCTCTCCGGACATTCCGTTCGACCAGTCGATCAACCCCTATCGGGGATGCGAGCTGGGCTGCTCGTACTGCTATGCACGCCAGAGCCACTCGTACCTGGAGCTCTCGCCGGGTCTGGACTGGGAAACCAGGCTCTTCGCCAAGACCAACGCCGTCGAGCTGCTGCGGGAGGAGCTGGCCAAGCCCGGCTACAAGGTCTCGCCCATGGCCTTCGGCACCAACACCGATTGCTACCAGCCGATCGAGCGCAAGTACCGCATCACGCGCCAGGTGATCGAGCTGCTCGCCGAGTGCGACCACCCGCTCACCATCGTCACCAAGTCCGCGCTCGTCGAGCGTGACCTCGACCTGCTCGGTCCGATGGCGCAGAAGAATCTCGTCAAGGTGTTCGTCTCCATCGGCACGCTCGACCATGCGCTCGCGCGCAAGCTCGAGCCGCGCGCGGCGAGCCCGAAGCGCCGGCTCGACGTGCTGCGCGCGCTTGCCGGCGCCGGCGTGCCCTGCGGCGTGATGGTGGCCGCCCTCATTCCGGCGCTCAACGACAAGACCCTGGAGCACGTGCTCGAGGAAGCCGCCAAGGCCGGCGCACGAGAGGCTGGCTACATCCTCCTGCGGCTGCCCAACGAGGTGAAGGATGTGTTCAAGGAGTGGCTCGCCGCCCACTACCCCGAGCGCGCGGACCACGTGATCAGCATCGTGCGCCAGATGCGCGGCGGAAAGGACAACGACCCGCGCTTTGGCGAGCGCATGCGCGGCACCGGCAACTTCGCAGAGTTGATCGCCGCCCGCTTCGCCGTCGCCTGCAAGCGCTTCGGCCTCAATGGCCACGGCGGCGGCCGCCGGCCGCCGGAGCTGGATTGCACCCGATTCGTGCCGCCCTCGCCCGCCGGGCAGATGAAGCTCTTCTGAGGAAAGTCCGCTGATGCGCAAGCTGCTCGTGGCCGGCGGCTGGCTGCTCGCCGTGGCCATCGTCGTCCTCTCGCTCATGCCGGCACCGCCCGATGTCGACGTGCCCCACGGCGACAAGCTGGGGCACCTCGCGGCGTACTCGCTGCTGACGTTCTGGTTCTGCTGGCTGTACCCGGCGTGGAGTACGCGTCTGGCCTATGCCGCCGGCTGGATCGCGATGGGCGTGGCCCTGGAGTTCGCGCAAGGCGCCACGGGCTACCGCAGCTTCGAGCTCGCCGACATGGCCGTCAATTCGCTGGGCGTACTGCTCGGCTGGGGAATCTCCGCTACCCTGCACCGATGAGCACGGCACGCGCCCAGCGGCTGCTCGAGGCGCCGATCCTCCCCACCATCGGGCACCTGGCCGCACCCGGGGTGGTGCTCGCACTCTTCCAGACCGCGGTGTCGATCGCCGACACGCACTACGTAGGGCGGCTCGGCACCGAGGCGCTCGCCGGCCTCGCGCTGGTGTTTCCGCTGGTGATGCTGCTGCAGATGACTTCCGCCGGCGCCATGGGCGGCGGCGTGTCCTCGGCGCTCGCGCGCGCCCTCGGTGCCGGCCACGAGGCAGCGGCGCGCCAGCTGGTCGCGCACGCGCTCGTCATCGCGCTGGGCGCGGGGCTGGCGTTCACGGCGCTGCTGCTTGCGCTGGGCGAAGTGCTGTACTCGCTCCTCGGCGGCAAGGGCGATGCGCTCGCGCAGGCGCTCGCCTATTCGCACGTGCTGTTCGCCGGCGCGGTGCTCGTCTGGCTCGCCAACACGCTGGCGAGCGTGCTGCGCGGCAGCGGCAACACGCTCACCCCTGCGCTTGCGCTCGCGGCCGCGGCGACGGTGCAGATTCCGCTCTCGGGCGCGCTCACGCTGGGCTGGGGGCCGTTCCCGCGGCTGGGCATCGCCGGCGCCGCACTCGCCTACGTGACGGCGTTCCTCGTCGCGAGCTTCATCATGGGCATCGCCGTGTGGCGCAGCGCCCTGCGACCGCGGCGGGCGGACCTGACCTACGAGGCGCGCCACGTCCGCGAGATCCTGCGCGTTGGCGCGCTGTCTTCGCTCTCCGCCCTGCAGACCGTGCTCACCGCCGTCATCCTGACGGGCTTCGTCGGCACGTTCGGCACCGCGGCGCTCGCCGGCTACGGCGTCGGCGTGCGCCTGGAGCTGCTGCAAGTGCCGCTCGTCTTCGCCATCGGCCAGTCGCTGGTGGTGCTGGTCGGCACCCACATCGGCGCGGGCCAGGCGGCGCGCGCCAAGCGCATCGCCTGGACCGGCACCGCCCTTGCCATCGGGATTTCTCTGGCGATCGGCGTGTTCGTCGCGGTGTTCCCGTCGCTGTGGATCCGCATCTTCAGCGACGACCCCGCGGTGCACGCCACGGGGTCGCTGTACCTGCGCATCGTCGCGCCGTTCTACGCGCTGTTCGGCGCCGGCATGGCGCTTTACTTCGCGTCGCAGGGCGCGGGCCGGATGCTGCTGCCCGTGCTCGCGGGCACGGTGCGCCTGGTGCTGGTGGTGGCGGGCGGTGCCGCCGTGGTGGCGCTCGCCGGACCGCTCGCCGCGATCTTCGCGGTGATCGCCTGCGGCATCGCGCTCTTCGGCGCGCTGATCCTCACCGCGGTGTACCGCGCCAGCTGGGGAAGCTAGCGGAAGAACTCGATCAGGGCGTCGAGCGTGGCGTCGGGCGCTTCGGCCATGAGCGAATGCCCGGAGGGCGCGAGCTGCACGGTGCGCGCCCCGCGCACCAGCTGCGCAAAAGCGATCCCTGCCTTGGGCGGCGTCATCTGGTCACGCGGCCCGAGAATGAAGAGCGCGGGGCACTGCACCTTCGCCGCGGCGGCCTCGCCGCCTTTGTATTCGTTGCAGGACCTGAGGTCGTTGTAAAGCACGCCCGGCGCGAGGCGCGCGAGGCGCGCAAGCATGTCGCCGTACATCCACATGCCGGGGTTGGGATTGCCCCCGAGCGGCACCTGCGCCGCGTGTCCCCAGATGGTCGACATGTCGTAGGCGGCGTGGTCGTTGCGCCTGGCGGCGTCGAGGAAGGCTTCGCCGACCTTCATCGGGTAGGCGGTGCCGATGAGCGCGATGCGCGCAATCCGCGCCGGTTGTCGCGCCGCGCATTCGAGCGCGACGAGCGATCCCATGGAGTGGCCCACCACGCCCGCCTTGTCCAGCTTCGCGGCGTCGAGCAGGCGAAACACCCAGTCCGCCATCTCGCCGATGCTCGCGAGCGGCGACCCCTCCGACCGCCCGTGCCCCGGAAGATCCACCGCCAGCACGTTGCGACCGTGGTAGCCGAAGTAGCGGCTCTGCAGCCCCCACCACGAATGGTCGAGCCCCGCGCCGTGCACGAAGACGAGGGTGGGCTTGGCCGGGTCGATGGCGTGCGCCGCCGTGTAGGCGAAGGCCTGCCGGCCGTCGACGGTGAAATTCACTTCTGCGAGGCCTTCAGCGCGCGGCCCAGGTCCTCGACGAGGTCCTCGGCGTCCTCCAGGCCGATCGACAGGCGCACCGTGCCCGGGCCGATGCCTGCTTTCGCCAGGTCTGCGTCCGTCATGCGGTAGTGCGTGGTGCTTGCCGGATGGATGACGAGCGACTTGGCGTCGCCGACATTGGCCAGATGCGAGAACACGCGCAGCGCCTCGATGAAACGCGCGCCCGCGCGCCGTGCGTTGCCGTCGGCGCCGCCCCTGATATCGAAGGTGAACACGGCGCCGCAGCCGCGCGGCAGCAGCCGCTGCGCCAGCGCATGGTTCGGATGGTCCGGCAGCTCGGGGTACACCACATGGGCCACCGCCGCGTTGCCGGAGAGGAACTGCACCACCTTGCGGGTGTTCTCCACGTGCCGGGGCATCCTGAGGTGCAACGTCTCAATGCCCTGCAGGATCTGGAACGCCGTCATCGGTGCCATGCAGGCGCCGAAGTCGCGCAGGCCCTCGCGCCGCGCGCGCAGCAGGAACGCGCGCGTGCCGGACTCCTCCTCGAAATCCATGTTGTGGAAGCCCGCGTACGGCGCGGTGAGCTGCGGGAATTTGCCGCTTTTCTCCCAGTCGAAGCGCCCCGAGTCGACGAGCACGCCGCCGATGGCGACGCCGTGGCCGCCGAGGAACTTGGTGGCGGAGTGGTAGAGCAGGTCCGCGCCGAGCTCGAACGGCTTCATCAGGTACGGCGTCGTGAAGGTCGCGTCCACGAGCAGCGGCAGCCCCGCGTCGTGCGCCACCTTCGCCACCGCAGGGACGTCGAGCACTTCGAGTCCCGGGTTGCCCAGGGTCTCGGCGAACAGCAGCCGCGTGTTCGGACGCAGCGCCTTCGCAAAATTCTCCGGCGTGCCCGGCGCGACGAAGGTGGTGTCGATGCCGAAGCGCTTCAGCGTGTAGCCGAGCAGGTTGTGCGAGCCGCCGTACAGCGAATTCGAAGCAACGATGTGCGAGCCCGCGTCCATCAGCGTCGCCACCGCGAGGTGCAGCGCCGCCTGGCCGGACGCGGTGGCGATGGCGCCGACCCCGCCCTCCAGCGCCGCCATGCGCTCCTCGAGCACCGCCACCGTGGGATTGGAGATG
>DASTHP010000355.1:0-2874 GCA_035718125.1 Burkholderiales bacterium
ACCGGGTCGCCGACGAAGCGGAACAGGGCAAAGGCGATGAAGCCCACCGTCAGCATGACGAGGACCGCTTGCCCGAGACGGCGCAGGATGAAGGCGAGCATTGGGGAACGTCGACGAGGGAATCATACAATGCCGCATGCGCGATTTCGCCCCCCGGCTCGTCGCCTGGCAGCGCCGGCATGGCCGTCACGGGCTGCCCTGGCAGGGCACGCGCAACCCCTACCGCATCTGGCTCGCCGAGGTGATGCTGCAGCAGACGCAGGTGGCCGCGGTGATTCCCTACTACGAGCGGTTCCTTGCGCGCTTTCCCGACGTGGCCGCGCTGGCTGCTGCATCGCAGGACGACGTACTGCGGCTCTGGAGCGGCTTGGGCTACTACGCGCGCGGCCGCAACCTCCACGCGGCGGCAAAGGCCATCGCCGCCCTGGGGTCATTTCCGCGCTCGGCCGCGAAGCTCCAGACGCTGCCGGGCGTGGGCCGCTCGACCGCTGCGGCGATCGCGGTGTTCGCCTTCGGGCGCCGCGAGGCGATTCTCGACGGCAACGCCAAGCGCGTGTTCGCGCGCTGTTTCGGCGAGGAGGGTGCAAGCGGCCTGTGGGCGCTGGCCGAGCGCCTGCTGCCGCGGCATGGCGTGCGCGCCTATACCCAGGGCCTGATGGACCTCGGTGCCACGGTGTGCACGCGGTCCAGGCCGGCGTGCGAGCGCTGCCCGGTCGCGCGCGGCTGCGTGGCGCGCCGCGAGGGTCGCATCGCCGAGCTGCCGGCGCCGCGCCGGCGCCGCGCCGTGCCGCAGAGGAAGGCCACCTGGCTGGTCCTCGTCTCGGGCGCGCAGGTCCTGCTCGAGCGGCGCGCGCCGAGCGGGTTGTGGGGCGGGCTGTGGACGTTCCCTGAACTGCGCGGCGCCGGCGTGAAGGTGCATTGCCGCAGCGTGCTCGGCTGCGAGGTCAGCAGCGCACGCAAGCTGGCGCCGCTCGAGCACGGCTTCACCCATTTCACTCTGCACGCGCAGCCAGTGTTGTGCACCGTGCAAGAGCGATCCGGGCGCGCGGAGTCGGCTGGCCGCATGTGGCTCGACACCGCCGACGCGGTGCATGCCGCGGTGCCCGCGCCGGTGCGCGCGGTTCTCAAGAGCCTGGCTACTGCCCGCTCGCGCTGATCAAGCGGCGCAGGATCTCGAGCCGGTCGCGCGGCTCATCCATCTCGAGCAGGCGTTGCCTGGAAGCGAGCGAGAGCGGCAGCAGTTCGGCGAGGCGCGCGCTCACCCAGGCCGCCGAGTCGTAGCGCGGCGGCGCCTCCACCAGCCCCGCGGGCGCTGCGTCGACGATCCTTCGCAGCACGCGCGCGCAAAGGTCCGCGCCGGCATCGATCGACGCATCGCCCGCCTCGGCGAGCATGTCGACTCCGGCACGCGCGAGCCCGTCGGGCTGCACCTGCCGGCTGCGGATGCGGAAGCGCCGCTCTCCCCGCGCCACCACCTCCAGTACGCCGAATTGCGGCATGTCCCACTCGACGATGCGCGCCGTGCAGCCGACGTCTTCCGGCAGCGCGGCCTCGCCGACCTCGCGGCCCTCGCGGATCAGGCATACGCCGAACGGCGTGCCCTCGCGCAGGCACGCCTTGGTCATCTCCAGGTAGCGCTGCTCGAAGATGCGCAGCGGCAGCCGCCCGCCCGGGAACAGTACCGTCTGCAGCGGGAAGAGCGGGAGCTCGGCGGCCCCGGCCTCGCTCACTCTTTCGCCAGCCCGCGGTGGCGCACCAGCACGCGCCAGTCTTTGCCGAAGGCGGCCGCGAGCTTCTCCGCAAGGTAGACCGAGCGGTGGCGCCCGCCCGTGCAGCCGATCGCCACCGTCAGGTAGCTGCGGTTGTCCTTCACCACGTCGGGCAGCCAGCGCGCGAGGAACGCGCGCACGTCCTCACAGAGCCGCTGCACGGGTTCCTGGCTCTCGAGAAAGTCCACCACGGCCTGGTCGCGGCCGGTGAGCGGGCGCAATGCCGGCTCGTAGTGCGGATTGGGAAGCATGCGCGCGTCGATGACCCAGTCGGCATCGAGCGGGATGCCGTCGCGGAAGGCAAACGACTCGAACAGCAGCGTGAGCGAGCCGCCGCTCAAGCCGAGCAGGTCGCGGATCCAGTTGCGCAGCACCTTGGGCTGCAGCTCGCTGGTGTCGATGCGGTGGCCGAGCTCGGGCACGCCCGAGAGCCGCGTGCGCTCGTGCTCGATGGCCTCGGCCAGCGTGAAGCCCTCGACGGTGAGCGGATGGCGGCGCCGCGTCTCCGAGAAGCGCCGCATCAGCGTCTGCGGATTGGCTTCAAGGAACAGCACGCGGCAGTCCACGCCGCGCGCCTTCAGCCGCGCGACGCTCTCGGGCAGCGCGGCGAGCGCCGCGCTGCGCGCATCCACGCTCACCGCCGCGCGCTCGTGGCCCGCCTCGGCGAGGAAGCGGACCACGTCCTCGAGCAGCGTCGCCGGCAGGTTGTCGACGCAGTAATAGCCGCCGTCCTCCAGCACGTCGAGCGCGATGCTCTTGCCCGCGCCCGACAGACCGCTGACGAGAATGAGCTGCAACCTAGGGAAGCTCTGAACAAGCCGCGCCGTGGCGCGTTGCGGCCGGAACGCGGCGACGGCTAGGCGCAAGGCCACAGCGATATGTCGATATCGCAAAGCCGAGCAACAACGCCGGCGCCCGTGTCATCGCGCTATCGTAAGCCAAACGTCGAGGGCTTCCGGCCGCAACCCGAAGGCGGCGAGGCCTTTTCTTTGAGCACCTGCATTGCGGTCTCGCCGCCTTGAGGGACGGGGTGATTTTCGCGCATGGCATCGCCATCGGCCGCCTAGCGGACGTCAAGTACGCGGCGGCGGCCGCTGTCTCGCCC
>DASTHP010000356.1:0-6080 GCA_035718125.1 Burkholderiales bacterium
GGTGGTCGCGCAGCGCACCGTCCGGCAGGCGCAGAGCGCGCCGGATGCGCTCGAGCACGTCCGGCTCCAGCGGACCGCTGCGCCGTGTCGGCGGCGCGGCGAACGCCAGCCGGGAGGCGCGCGTTGCATCGCGCCGCACACGCACGAGGCCCACGCCGCACTGCTGCACGACAGTGCCGGGCGCGCGCGACTTGCCGCCCGCGGACAGCCAGGCATGGCACGAGCCGAGCGTCGGATGCCCGGCGAAGGGCAGCTCGCTACTCGGCGTGAAGATGCGCACCCGGTAGTCCGCGCCCGGATCCTTCGGCGGCAGGAGGAACGTCGTCTCGGAGAGGTTCGTCCAGCGCGCAAGGGATGCCATTTGCGCGTCGCTCAGTCCCGCAGCGGCGTGCACCACCGCAAGCGGATTGCCGCTCAGCGGATCCTTCGAGAAGACGTTGACTTGCGAGAACCGGTAGGCCGACATGACTCGCTTGCCGCCGACCTAGACGCCTTCGAGCGTGATCAGCATGTCCAGCTCGCTAGTGCACTGCTTGCGCAGGGCGATGAGCGGCTGGTATTCGGGCGATTGGTACCAGGCGTTCAGGGCGCGCATGTCCGGGAACTCGATGATCACCACCCGTTCCGGCTTCCAGTGGCCGCCCTCGGGCAGCTTGTGGCTGCCGCCCTTGGTCAGGTAGCGGCCGCCGTGCCTGGCGATCATCGGCCCAACCTTGGTCCTGTATTCCTCGAACTTGGCCGCGTCGGTGATGATGTGCTCTACGATGAGATAGGCTGGCATCGTTGTTCCTGGCGAATGAGCATGAGGATGCCGCGTAAAGTAAGTCAGGCGCGGCTCGCGGCGCAAGCCTCCGGCCGGCTGCAGCTGCGCCCTCGCGCCAGGCAGCCTACTTCGAGCATCCCCCGGCCGAGCGATGGCGAGACCAGCGTCGACAAGGTAGCCTGCCGCGCTTTGGAGAACGACGTGTTCGAGCTCATCGATAGCGGCGGCTTGCCAATCAAGGCGTGGGTCCGCGGCGTCCAGGTGGAGGAATCCGCGAAGCAGCAGCTGCGCAACCTGGCGGCTTTGCCCTTCGTCTACAGGCACGTCGCGGCAATGCCGGATGTGCACTGGGGTATGGGCGCCACCGTGGGCAGCGTGATTGCCACCAAGGGCGCGATCATTCCCGCGGCAGTCGGAGTCGACATCGGCTGCGGGATGATGGCGCAGCGCACCACGCTCACGGCATCCGATCTGCCGGACGCGCTCTTCGGCCTCCGCACCGAGATCGAAAAGCGCGTACCGCATGGCCGCACCAACAACGGCGGCATCGGCGATCGCGGCGCATGGGGCGAGCCGTACCGGAGCGCGGCGGTGAAAGAGAAGCTGGACGCCCTTTCCACTATTGTCGCCAAGCACGGCAAGATTGCGGACGCCGCGAAGCGCGCACCGCTGCATGCCGGCACGCTCGGCACCGGAAATCACTTCATCGAAGTCTGCCTGGACGAGGAGCAGCGCGTGTGGGCAATGCTGCACTCCGGCTCGCGCGGAATTGGCAACCGCATCGGCTCCTACTTCATCGAGAAGGCCAAGGAGGAGATGCGTCGCTGGTTCGTAAATCTTCCGGACCAGGACCTTGCCTATCTGCCACAGGGCTCGAAGCTGTTCGAAGACTACTGCGAGGCCGTCGAGTGGGCCCAGAGCTTCGCGCTGTTGAATCGCGAGCTGATGATGGCCGCGGTGCTACAGGCCCTTGCCGTCGCCGTACCCAAGCCATTTGCCTGCGGTTGCGAGGCGGTGAATTGCCACCACAACTACGTTTCGTGGGAACGCCACTACGGCGACAACGTCATGGTGACCCGCAAAGGCGCGGTCAGCGCGAGGGAAGGTCAACTCGGAATCATCCCCGGCTCGATGGGCGCCAAAAGCTACATCGTGCGCGGCAAGGGCAACCCCGAATCTTTCATGTCCTGCTCGCACGGCGCGGGGCGCGCAATGTCGCGCGGCGAAGCCCGACGCAGGTTCACGCTCGAGGATCACGCCAAGGCGACCGAGGGCGTCGAGTGCCGAAAGGACGCGGATGTAATCGACGAAACGCCCGCTGCCTACAAGAGCATCGACGCCGTAATGGCGGCGCAGGACGACCTGGTGGAGATTGTCCACACGCTCAAGCAAGTCGTTTGCGTCAAGGGCTGACGCGCCGCAGGATCTGGTCGCAGCGCTAGTTTCGCGGTCAGTTCAGGGTGATCAGGTAGTCGTCGCGCCATTCGCAGCCATCGCTGGTGTGATACCGGTACACGGTATTCAAGCCCGCGATCAGCGAGACCACGACGATGAGCTCGCTCCAGGTACCGCAGCCGATGAAGGGGACGCATTCCTGCACCTGCATGACGGTGCCGGCCCCGGATTCTCCGTTGGTCGCGTTCACCCACCTGACGGACGAAATCGCCAGGTTGCTCGACAGGCTTCTGAGCTGGTAAGGACTCTGGGGCGCCGTGAGGACCGTAGGCGGGGGATAGTCCTGCTCGCAGCTGTCGCTGCCCCCGCAGCCTGCAAGGAGCGTGAAGGCGACCGCTGCAGATAGCAATTTCACGGCTTGGATCTTGACCCACGGCGAGACCGCGCGGAATCCCATGACTATGGCTCGGCGCTCGACGCCGAGTCGCGCCAGCTTGCCCCGTCGCGGAGCTTGCGTCGCCGATTCTAGCTCTGCGGCACCGCGAGCGCGCCGGGCTTGCCGGCCTTCGCCTCGCGGATCGCCTTCCACACGCGCTGCGGCGTCGCGGGCATGTCGAAGTGCGTGACGCCCGCCTGGCGCAGCGCGTCGACGATCGCGTTCATCAGGCAGGGCATCGAGCCGGTGACGCCCGCCTCGCCCACGCCCTTCGCGCCGAGCGGGTTGGTCGCCGTCGGCACCGGGTGCTCGGACAGGCGCAGGCCGCCCACGAGGCCGGGCCGCGGCATGGCGTAGTCCATGAAGCTGCCGGTGAGAAGCTGGCCGCCCGCGTCGTACACCGCCTGCTCGTGGAAGATGTGGCCGGCGCCCTGGGTGATGCCGCCGTGCATCTGGCCGTGCACGATCTGCTCGTTGATGAGGTTGCCGGCGTCGTCGCAGGCGAGATAGGACACGATTTCCACCTCGCCCGTCTCGGGCTCGATCTCCACCTCGGCGATGTGGCAGCCGTTCGGGAAGGTCGAGGGCACCTTGGGGCGCTCCTTGAAGTCGAGGTCCAGCTTGCCCGGATGCTTCTGCGCGAGCGCGGTGATGGCGATCTTGCGGTCGGTGCCTTTGATGCGGTAATCGCCTTCGCGAAACTCGAGGTCGGTCTTCGCCGTCTCCAGCTCCTCGGCGGCGAGGTCGAGGCCCTTCTGCACGATCTCCTGCGCGGCGAAGTACATCGCGCTCCCCAGGCCATGGAGCGTCCTCGAGCCGCCCGTGGGGTTCGCCACGAGGTTGGTGTCCGGCTCCGAGGTGCGCAGGCGGAATTTCGTGATCGGAATGCCGAAGATGTTCCCCACGATCTGCGCGAAGGTGGTCTCGTGGCCCTGGCCGTGGTTGTGCGAAGCGGTGTGCAGCGTGACCGCGCCGTCCTTCTCCCAATTGATGACGACCTGATCGTAGGGCGCAAAGCCGCCGGCCGCAGTCGCCTCGATGTAGGTGGCGATGCCGCGGCCGCGCAGCTTGCCGTTCCTGGCCGAGGCCGCGCGCCGAGCGGGAAAGCCGTCCCAGTCGGCCTCCTTCTTCGCCTGCGCGAGCATGCCCTCGAAGTCGCCGCAGTCGTATTCGAAGCCGGAGACGATCTTGTAGGGGAACTTGCTCGTCGGCACGAGGTTCTTGCGGCGGAACTCGGCCGCGTCCATGCCGATGGCATGCGCCGCCTCGTCGATCAGGCGCTCGAGGGCGTAGGAGGCGACCGGCCGGCCCGCGCCGCGATAGGCCGCGGTGGGCACGGTGTTGGTAAGCACGAGTTTCCCCTGCACGTGCACCGCCTGCACGTCGTACACGCCGCTGATCACGTTCACCATGTTCATGGTGTTGACGAACGCGCCGGTGAAGGCAACGTAGGCGCCGAGGTTGGCAAGGTAGGTGAAGCGCATGCCGAGGATCTTGCCGCCGGCATCGAGCGCGATCTCGCCCAAGTGGTGGATGTCGCGCGCCTGCTCGTCGCCGAGGAACACTTCCGAGCGGCTGCCCACCCACTTCACCGGGCGCCCGAGCTTCTGCGCCGCGAGGAGCAGCGCGCCGTATTCCGGGTAGGCGTTGAAGCGCACCCCGAACCCGCCGCCCACTTCTTCGGCCACCACGCGAATCTTCTCCGGCGGCACACCGAGCATCGCCGCGCACTGCGCGCGCATCGGTCCCACGCCTTGCGTCGTGGCGTGCAGGTAGTAGATGCCGCTCGCCGGCTCGAAGGAGCCCATCGCGGCGCGCGGCTCCATCGGGTTGCCGACCACGCGCGAGTGATAGGCCGAAAGCTTCACCACGCGCGCTGCTTTCGCGAACGCGGTATTGGTGGCCGCCTCGTCGCCGCCTGTGTAGTCGAGGACGAGGTTGCCCGGGACTTCGGCGTGCAACTGCGCCGCACCCGCGGCGAGCGCTTCCTGCGCGGTCACCACGGCGGGCAGCTCGTTGAAGTCCACCACGATCGCTTCGGCGGCGTCCTGCGCTTCGGCCGCGCTGCGCGCGACCACCAGCGCCACCGGCTCGCCCACGTAGCGCACCTTCTCGCGCGCCAGCGAGTAGCGCGGCGTGGGCTTCTGCTCGGCGCCGCCGCGGCCCTTCATCGGCGCGGCGGCAGGCATCGGCTTGTGGCCCGCGGCGGCGACATCCTCGCCGGTCAGCACCGCGATCACGCCGGGCATCTCAAGCGCAGCGGAAGCGTCGATGGATGCGATCTCGGCGTGCGCCCGGTCCGAGCGCAGGAAATGGCCGTATGCCTGGTTGGGAAGGTTCCAGTCGGAGACGTAGCGCCCTGCCCCTTTGAGCATGCGCTCATCCTCCAGGCGCCCCTGGTGCCCGAACTTCTCCATGATCACACCCTTAGTTGCGCGACAGGGCCACCAGCAGGCTGCAGGGCGCGTAGTCGAGGATGGACGCGCCCACCGACCCCTTCCACCAGCGCGCGGCGAAGGAGGTGTTCTGGTTGTGGCCGACGACGATCAGGTCCACGGACAGTTCCTTCGCCAGCCGGCAGATCTCCTCCACCGGCTCGCCCACCGCGAGGTGCCCGGTGGCGGAAAAGCCCTGCTGCTTCAAGTTGGCGATGCCTTCGTCGAGCACCGCCTGCGTGCGCTTCTTTTCTTCCTCGAGCAGCTCCTCGGGCACGAAGCCCTCGGTGAGGAACAGGCTCGGGGGCATGCTCGCCACCGCGAGCAGGTGCGTCTCGGCATGCAGGAAGTTGGCGAGCTCCGCGCATTCCACCAGCGCGCGCTTGCCTTCTGCGGAACCGTTGTACGCCAGAAGGATCTTGCGGTATTTCATGGCCGCCTCCTTGCCGTTCGGTTACTTCGCGAGCAATCCCACTCTCTCGATCGTCGCGCGCTCGGCTTTCAGGGTGTCCGCCGCCCACTGGCGGTAGTCGTCGGACGACTTGTACCAGTAAACCTGGTCGAGCTGTGCGAGAACCTTCATGTGCTCGGGGTCATCCAGCGTCTTCTTGAAGGCGTCGTGCAGCACCTTCACCACCTTGGGGTCCATGCCCTTGGGCCCCACGATGCCGTAGGGCGAGTAGGACACGATGTCGATGCCGAGCTCCTTCGCCGTGGGCGCGTTCCACTTGGTGCGCTTCTCGCCGAAGGTCACGAGCAGGCGAAAGGCGCCCGCGTCCACGTGCCGGCCCCAGCCGGTGGCGTCCGACTGCGCCATCACGTGCCCGCCCATCAGCGCCTGCGTGGAGTCGGCGTTGCCCTTGAACGGCACGTGCAGGAACTGCACGCCGGTCTTCATGCCCACCTCTTCCATGAGCAGGTGCGGCGAGGTGCCGGTGCCGGTCGAGCCGAAGGACATCTTGCCGGGGTTGGCGCGCGCGTACTCGATGAGGTCCTTGAAGGTCTTGAACTGGGAATCGGACTTCACCACCACGCCGAAGGTGTAGCCGGT
>DASTHP010000357.1:0-3318 GCA_035718125.1 Burkholderiales bacterium
AGCACCAGCGTCTCGGCGAGCGGACCCTGCAGCACGAACGCCGGGTTGAGCACGAAGAAGAACGGGATGAAGTAGATGATGCTGCCCACGCGCATCGACTCCCAGCCGGTCTTCATCGGCGGCGCGCCGGCGATGCCCGCGGCGGCGAACGACGCGATGGCCACCGGCGGCGTGATCGCCGAGAGCATGCCCCAGTAGAAGATGAACATGTGCACCGCGAGCTTGTTGAGCCCCGCCTTCTCCAGCGCTGGGCCGACGAGGATGGCGAGGAAGATGTAGCAGGCGGTGGTGGTGAGGCCAAGCCCCAGCACCAGGCTGGTCAGCGCGGTCATCGTGAGCAACAGCAGCGCGTTGTCGCCGGCGATGCGCAGCATATCGTTGGCGATGCTCGACACCACGCCGGTCAGCGAGAAAGCGCCGATCAGCAGTCCGCAGCCGGCGAGGATGCCCACCAGCTCGGCGAAGGTGCGGCCGTTGAGCTCCAGGAACTTCGCCGCCGTGGCCCAGGTCCAGCGCTCGCGGTTGAACGCCTGGTTCAGCACGAGCAGGAGTAGCGTGGCGTAGAACGGCGCGTGGCTCTCGCGCTTCATCACCAGCATCATGAAGACGAGCAGCGCGATCACCAGCACGAAGTACCAGCCCTCCTTCAAGGTGACCCACATGCGCGGCAGCTCCGCGCGCGGCAGGCCCTTCAGGCCGTGGCGCGCGGCGTAGGCATCCACCTGCATGAACAGGCCGAAGTAATACAGCACCGCGGGAATCGTCGCGGCGAGCGCCACCTCGGCGTAGCTCATGTTGAGGAACTGCGCCATGACGAAGGCGGTGGCCCCCATCACCGGCGGCGCGAGCACTGCGCCGGTCGAGGCGCAGGCCTCGATGGCGCCGGCGTAGGAGGCGCGGAAGCCCGTCTTCTTCATCACCGGGATGGTCATGGTGCCCGCGGTCAGCACGTTGCTCACCACCGAGCCCGACATCATGCCGAGCAGCGCGCTGGCGAAGATGCCGACCTTGGCGGCGCCGCCGCGGAAGGTGCCGCACAGCGCGAACGCGAGGTTGATGAAAAAGCGCCCGGCGCCGGTCATCATCAGCGCGGTGCCGAAGACGAGAAAGCCGATGACGATCTCGGCGAAGGCCTGCAGCGGGATGCCGAGCACGCTCTCCACCGACAGCATGTGATAGGCGCTCGCCTGCGCCGCCGTGGACTGGGTGCCCTTCAACGGCCCGAGCCAGCCGGCGCCGGCGAACAGCGGATACACGGTGAACGGCAGTACCGAGAGCACCAGGCCCCAGCCGCCCGTGCGCCGAAGCGCCTCCATCAGCAGCGCCCACATGACGAAGCCCGCGGCCACCACGCCGGCCGGCGCGCCGCCGAACTCCCAGCCCAGCTCGGCCGCGCGCCGGATGTGCGCGAGCAGGTAGGCGGCCGTGGCCACGGTGACGGCAAAGAGCACCGCGTCGTACCACGGCACGCCGTCCAGGCGGGCGCGCGGCCCGCCCGGAAAGAGCACGTACACGAAGGGCAGGACCACCAGCACCAGCGCGTAGTAGTACTCGGTGTTGAGCGGCGTGAAGCCGACGAAGAAGCGCAGGACGAACTGCTGGTTGACGCAGAGGAAGATCGTGGCCGCGGCGGCCACCATGAGCAGGGCGCGCCAGCCGCGACCGAGCCGGCGCGCGCGCAGCACCTCCGCTTCCATCGGCGCCGGCGCGTGCGGGTCGCCCGCCCCCTTGCCGCCGGCGCTCACGGCGCGATCCGCCGTGGGGCTATTCGAAGACTGGGTCGAAGCCGGCCGTCTTCAGCGCGGCGCCGCGTGCCGCCATCCAGCCCTTGCGCATCGCCTCGCGATCCTCGGGCGGGTTGGTCTTCAGGTACGCGCTCCAGGCCGAGGCGAGCGTCGCCTGGCGCGCGAGTGCCTTTTGCTGGTGCGCCTCGTGCTCGGCCTTCCACACGCCCGCTTCCTTGAACGCGCGGATCGCGCCGTCGTGGTACGGAAGCACCCAGGCGAGGTTCTGACGCGCGAGCTCCAGGCCCGCGGCGCCCGGCGCGCCGTCCTTGTAGGCGGCGTAGTCCACGATCATCGATTTGGCGATGCCGTAGATCTCGTCGGCAGCCTGCGAGGCGTAGGCCATCAAGATCGGATAGGGATAGTTCGGCAGCTCGACGGGATTCTGCGCCGAGATGCCCGCGCCGCAAGTCGCCTTGTGCGGCGCGTAGTAAGGTCCGAACTTGTGCATGCGCGCCCAGCCTGCCTTGTCCGCGGCGGGCGTGGGCGGGTAGACGAGGCCGCGCGGCGAAGCCTCGGCTTCCTTCGCCTGGCCGGAGATGGTCGAGGCAATCGCCGCGTCCACCTCGTTGTTGATGATGCCCTTCCACATCGCGCCGTAGCTGGAGAACTCGACCAGCTTCACGTCGTTGCGCGTCAGCCCGCCGAAGGCGAGCACCGCGAAGGCGTTCTGGTTGAGCGCGGGCGAGCCCACCACCATGCCGACGCGCTTGCCCCGCAGGTCCTTGACTTCCTTCACGCCCGTGTCCTTGGCGACGCCGAGCGAGATCGCGTTGCAGTCGCTCGAGGCAAGGATCAGCCTCAGCGCCTGCGGGCCCCAGTCCTTGACCGCGAACTCGAACACGCCTTCCTGGGCGAAATAGACGCCGATGCCCATGTAGGACGCCTGCGCGCGCCCGCCCTTCAGGGGCGCGAGGCGTGCCACGTCGTTGCCCGCGGGCAGTACGCGCGTGTCCATGCCGTGCTTGTCTTTCATCGCCTTGCCCACGGCGACGGCGATGTTGAAGCCCGACGAGCCCGTGTCGTACGCGGTCACGGTAAACGTCGCAGGCAGCTTGATGCCTTGCGCCGAAGCGCCGGCCGCCAGGGCCGCAAGCGCGGCGCCCAGCACGAGTCTTTTGACAGCCATGGTCCCCTCCTCCAAGGTTTTACGGCGAGCCCGATGTTGCCGTGCCCGGCGCATTCTGTCGAGCGCTGTCGTGGCGGGCGAGCGCCCAGGCGACGTGCTCCCGGACCAGGACCGACGGGTCATCTGCCCGCGCGCGCAGCACAGCCACCACCTCGGGTGTGGCAGGCGCATTGCCCAGGCCCACGGCGAGGTTGCGCAGCCAGCGCTCGTAGCCGATGCGCCGGATCGGCGACCCCGCCATGCGCGCGGCGAACTCCGCCTCCGACCAGGCGAAGAGCTCGGCGAGGCTTGCCCGGTCCAGGCCGTTGCGCACCGCAAAGTCGGGCTCGGGGCTCGGGCGCGCGAACGAATTCCAGGGGCAGACCGCCTGGCAGTCGTCGCAGCCGTAGACGCGGTTGCCGATCA
>DASTHP010000358.1:0-2279 GCA_035718125.1 Burkholderiales bacterium
CAGCAGCGCGAAGCTGCCGCCCGGGAATTGCTCGACGAAGCCCTTCATCTCGGCGATCGGCGAAACCAGGCCTTCGCGCACGACGGCCTTGAAGAGGTCTTCCTTGTTGGCGAAGTAGAGGTAGACCGTCCCTTTCGACACACCGGCGCGTGCAGCAACGTCTTCAAGCCGCGTGGCCGCGAAACCACGCTCCACGAACAACTCGAGCGCAGCCGCTGTGATCTCCTCGGGGCGCGCTTCCTTGCGGCGGGTCCAGCGGGGTTCGCTTCTGGTATTGGCGGGCGCGGACATGGTTGAAATGAAATAACTGAACGGTCAGTAATATATTGCGGCACTGCAAAAAGGTCAAGCGCGGCAAACTATTGTCTACGCAGGGGTCCTGCCCCGGAGGGTCCGGGAGCGGGTGAGAGAGTCCCTTAGAACCTGATGCGGGTAATGCCGCCGAAGGAAGCGCCATGAACGCCAATCCGAAGTTCCTTGCCGCCACCGCGCACGTCGACGACGCGGCGGTCAAGCCGCTTCCCAACTCCAGGAAGATCTACGTTCAGGGCTCGCGTACGGACCTCCGCGTGCCGCTGCGCGAAGTTGCCCAGGCCGATACGCCGACGATGTTCGGCGGCGAGGCCAATCCGCCGCTCCATGTCTACGACTGCTCGGGCCCCTATACGGATCCCGCCGTCCGCATCGACATCCGCTCCGGGCTCGCGCCGCTGCGCCAGCGCTGGATCGAGGAGCGTGGCGATACCGAGGTCCTGGCAGGACCGTCGTCGCGCTACGGCATCGAGCGCCTGAACGACCCGCAGCTCGCCGAGCTGCGCTTCAACCTGAAGCGCGCGCCGCGCCGCGCGCGTCGCGGCATGAACGTCTCGCAGATGCACTACGCGAGAAAAGGGATTGTCACGCCGGAGATGGAGTTCATCGCCATCCGCGAGAACCTGCAGCGCGAGAAGTACGTCGAGAGTCTCAAGGCGGGCGGCAAGACCGGGGAGAAGATGCTCGAGCTGCTGATGAAGCAGCACCGGGGCGAGAGCTTCGGCGCCGCCATCCCGGAGCGCATCACGCCCGAGTTCGTGCGCGCCGAGGTGGCGCGCGGGCGCGCCATCATTCCCGCCAACATCAACCACCCGGAATCCGAGCCGATGATCATCGGCCGCAATTTCCTGGTGAAAGTGAACGCCAACATCGGCAATTCTGCCGTCTCCTCGGGCATCGGCGAGGAAGTGGAGAAGATGACCTGGGCGATCCGCTGGGGCGCCGACACGGTCATGGACCTCTCCACCGGCAAGCACATCCATGAGACGCGCGAGTGGATCGTCCGCAACGCGCCGGTGCCGATCGGCACCGTGCCCATCTACCAGGCGCTGGAGAAGGTGGACGGCAAGGCCGAGGAACTGACCTGGGCGATCTACCGCGACACGCTCATCGAGCAGGCCGAGCAGGGGGTGGATTACTTCACCATTCACGCCGGGGTGCTGCTGCGCTACGTGCCGCTCACGGCGAAGCGCATGACCGGCATCGTCTCGCGCGGCGGCTCGATCATGGCCAAGTGGTGCCTCGCGCACCACGAGGAAAGCTTCCTTTACACGCACTTCGAAGACATCTGCGAAATCATGAAGGCATACGACGTGAGCTTCAGCCTGGGCGACGGCCTGCGTCCCGGCTCCGGCTACGATGCGAACGACGAAGCGCAGTTGTCCGAGCTGCGCACGCTCGGCGAACTGACGAAGATCGCCTGGAAGCACGACGTGCAGGTGATGATCGAGGGCCCCGGTCACGTGCCCATGCAGCTCATCAAGGAGAACATGGACATCCAGCTGCGCGAGTGCCACGAGGCGCCCTTCTACACGCTGGGACCGCTCACCACGGACATCGCGCCCGGCTACGACCACATCACCAGCGCGATCGGCGCGGCGCAGATCGGCTGGTACGGCACGGCGATGCTCTGCTACGTCACGCCCAAGGAGCACCTCGGCCTGCCGAACAAGAAGGACGTGAAGGACGGCATCATGGCCTACAAGATCGCGGCGCACGCCGCCGACCTCGCCAAGGGCCATCCCGGCGCGCAGATCCGCGACAACGCGATCTCCAAGGCGCGGTTCGAGTTCCGTTGGGAGGACCAGTTCAACCTTGGGCTCGATCCGGACACCGCCAAGGACTTCCACGACGAGACGCTGCCCAAGGACTCGATGAAGGTGGCGCACTTCTGCTCGATGTGCGGCCCGCACTTCTGCTCGATGAAGATCACGCAGGACGTGCGCGAGTACGTCGAGAGCGGCATG
>DASTHP010000359.1:0-17191 GCA_035718125.1 Burkholderiales bacterium
CCCTCGATGACGCGGCCGACGAGGCCCGAAGGCCCCGCCGGGGCGTGCGCGGGACCTTCGGCCATGCGTTACTTGGAGTACTTCGCGATCAGCGAGCGCGCCTGCGTGACGAGCGCCTTGCCGTCCACGCCCACGCTTTTCACCTCGTCGATCCAGCGCTGCACGACGGGCTCGAGCTTCTGCCGGAACGGCGCCAGCTCGGCTTCGGTCAGCTGGATGTGCTTGTTGCCGGCCTTCTTCGCCAGCGCGATGCCGCCTTCCTCGCTGTCGGTCCAGACCTTGCCGACGGCGCGCCAGCGGGCTTCGCCGTTGTTTGCGTCGAACGCCTTCTGCACATCGGGCGGCAGCTTGGCCCAGGTCATCGGGTTCATCGACACCTGGAAGGTGGTGGTGCCGAAGCGGATCTTGTCATGGCCTTCGACCTGGACCTTGGTCACGTCCTGGAGCTTGAGCGGCGGGATGATTTCCCAGGGAATGAACGCGCCGTCCACCACCTTCTTGGAGAGCGCCTGCGGCAGTGCCGGAACCGGCATCGCGGCCGGCGCCGCGCCGAGCGCCTCGATGATCCACGCGCCGGTGCGCGTCGGGATGCGCATCTTGAGTCCCTTCAGGTCGTCTGGCTTGCGCACTTCCTTCTCGGCCATCTGGATGCCCTGGCCGGCGTGCACGTGCAGGAACATCACCTTGACGCTCTTGAAGTCCTCCGCGATGGCGCCGTTCAGGAACATGTCGCGCATCGCCAGGTTGGTGGCGACCACGTTGTTGGTGTGCACGAAGGGCAACTCGAACACCTCCGAGCGCGGGAACAGGCTCGGCGTGTAGCCGTTCACCGTCCAGACGATGTCGACGACGCCGTCGCGCACCTGGTTGATGAGCTCGGGCGGCTTGCCGCCAAGCGCCATGGCGGGATAGAGCTCGATCTTCACCTTGCCGCCGGCAGCCTTCTCTACATCCGCGGCCCAGGGCGCGAGCATCTGCGAGTGGGCGGGTGCCTGGGGCGGCAGCAGGTGGTGCAGCTTCAACGTAATCGTTTGGGCGGCCGCACCGAAGGTCAGCCCGGCGAGGGCCGTACCGACGGCGGCGGAAATGGTCAATCTGCGTGCGTTCATGCGGGGTACCCCCTCCTTTAGGGATGGACTGAATTATCTATCATGCCAGCGAGGGTACGGCGGGTTTTGACTATCCGCGCACCCGGGTTAGCATCGGTCAACAATCAAGACGAGAGCCCGGGAGCGCGGCCCGCCCGCCCCGGCACACCCCGACGGAACTATGTTGCAGGACCGCTTGCGCGCTTTGTCGCGCGCCACGCTTGCCGGCATGTTGCGCGGCATCGAGAAGGAGTCGCTGCGTGTGCGGCCGGACGGCGTGCTCGCGCTGACGCCGCACCCCGCGGCGCTCGGCTCGGCGCTGGCGCATCCGCACATCACCACCGACTTCAGCGAGTCGCAGTTGGAGCTGATCACCGGGGTACATCCAAGTGCGGAAGCTTGCCTGGAAGAGCTCACGCACATTCACCAGGCCGTCTATCAGGCGATCGGCGACGAGCTGATGTGGGCGGGGAGCATGCCCTGCGGGCTGCCGGCCGCCGACAAGGACATCCCGATCGGTCACTACGGCTCATCGAACGTGGGCCGCGCGAAAACCGTCTACCGCAACGGCCTTTCCTGGCGCTATGGCCGGCGCATGCAGACGATCTCCGGCATCCACTACAACTGGTCGCTGCCCGGCCTCGGCAACGAAGACTACTTCGCGCTCATCCGCAATTTCCGGCGCCACGGCTGGCTGCTGTTTTACCTCTTCGGCGCCTCGCCGGCGACCTGCGCCACCTTCGTGGAAGGCCGCCCGCATGCGCTCAAGCCGCTGCGCCCGGGCACCTATTACCTGCCGCACGCGACGACATTGCGCATGGGACGCCTGGGCTACCAGAGCGACGCGCAATCCTCGCTCGTCGTGAGCTGCAACGACCTCGCGGCCTACGGCCGCACCCTGCAGCAGGGACTGACGCAGATCTACCCGGCCTACCAGAAGATCGGCATCCGCGAGCCGGGGGCGCTGGGCGACGGGCCGGACACCTACCGGCAACTCTCCACCACGCTGCTGCAGATCGAGAACGAGTTCTACGGCAAGATCCGGCCCAAGCGCACCATCCATCCGGGCGAGCGCCCCCTGCACGCGCTGCGCGAGCGCGGCGTCGAGTACGTGGAAGTGCGCCTCATGGATCTCGATCCCTTCGAGCCCGTTGGCATCAACGCCGCGACGATGCGCTTCCTCGACGTCTTCCTGCTGCACTGCCTGCTCGCCGACAGCCCGCCCGACACGCCCGAGGAGATCACCTGCGTCTCGCACAACCAGGAAAGTGTCGCCCAGCGCGGCCGCGAGCCGGGGCTGAAACTCGGCTGCGGCTCGGGCGACCGGGCCCTCAGGGAATGGGGAGAGAAGTTGCTTGCCGAGTGCGCACCCGTGGCGGCGGCGCTGGATGCCGCGCTCGGCGGCAGCCTCTACCGCGAGGCGCATGCGCGCCAGGTAGAAGTCCTGCACGACCCCGCGCTCACGCCTTCGGCGCGCGTGCTGGTGGAGATGCAGCGCAAGCACAGCGGCTCCTATACCGAGTTCGTGCGCGAGCTTTCCGGCAAGCACCGCTCGGCGCTGATGGCGAGAGGCTTTCCCGCAGCGGAGCAGGAGCGTTTCGCGCGCCTCGCCGCCGAATCGCTCGAAGAGCAGAGGCAGATCGAGGCGGGCGACAGCCTGCCTTTCGAGGAATACCGCAAGAAGTACCTGGCCGTGGAGCGGCTGGGCATCCCGACATAGGAGACTGGCATGGCGACGACGACGGCAAGCGGACTCATCTACGACGACAAGGTCGTCGGCACGGGCGCCGAGGCGAAGGCCGGCCAGAGCGTGGAGGTGCATTACACCGGGTGGCTCTTCTACGGCGGCGAGCGCGGCAAGAAGTTCGATTCCAGCAAGGATCGCGGCGAGCCCTTCGAGTTTCCGCTCGGCGCGGGCCACGTGATCAAGGGCTGGGACGAGGGCGTGGCCGGGATGAAGGTCGGCGGCACGCGCGTGCTGACGATTCCGCCGCAGCTGGGCTACGGCGCGCGCGGCGCGGGCGGGGTGATCCCGCCCAACGCGACGCTGATCTTCGAGGTGGAGCTGCTTAGCGCTTCTTGAACATCGGGCGGCGCTTGGGCATCGACACCGGGTTCTCGTCCTTGTGGCGGAAGCTGATGCGTCCGCGCGTCAGGTCGTAGGGCGAGATCTCCATCGTCACGCGGTCGCCCGCGAGGATACGGATCCGGTTCTTGCGCACCTTGCCGCCGGCGTAGGCGAGCACGCTCACGCCGTTGCTGAGCTCGACACGGAACTGGGTGCTGGGCAGGACTTCCTGCACCACCCCTTCCATCTCAAGCATTTCTTCCTTGGCCATGCATTTTTCCCTAAAAGGTCAACATGATACCGCAATTCAGAAGTGAGCAATTGTTCCATCCGGAGACCCACCCCCGAGGCCTAGAATGCGCGCCGTAGGGGGGCAATTTCCAGGCAGCTGAAAGGAGTGCTCTATGGCGGATTCTCCGTTCTGGGTGATCTGGCCAGGCAACGCAGCGCTGTCCGCGCTGGTGTGGTTCCTGATCGCGATGCCGTTCCTGTATGCCGCGCGCAAGCCGGTGCACGAACTGCTCCGCGCCGTCGGCCATCTGGCCGGCGGCCCGCTGCGGCAGGGGTCGCGCTGGCTGCTGTCGGCCGCGCGCGAGATGCGCGAGCGCAACAAGGCGGTCCTGCTGGCGCACGGCCGCGACGACGCCGAGCAGCAGATCGGGCGCGAGTTCGAGCGCGTGGCCGCGCTCGTCAAGCGCGACCTCGAGGGCTATCCGGCCCTGCAGCGCCGGCTGCTCGACGAGATCACGCGCGTCGAGGAGGACTACAAGAAGTGCGGCGAAGTGCCGCCGCCTCCGCCCGACTGGATCGAGGCCGTCGGCGCCATCGCCAAGGTCAAGTCCAACGGCAACGAGCTGGTGGTGCGCGTGCTCGAGGAGATCAACCGCTCGATCAAGCAGATCCACGACAAGACGCTCGCCGAGTACCGGCGCGCCTACGAGTCGCGGCACAAGATCCTGGACGGCTTCATGCCGTTCTGGCGCTCGCTCGACAAGACGCTCACCCAGGCCGATCGCAAGATGACCAGCCTGGCGGACCGCGCCGCGTCGATCGACTCGCAGATGGAGCGCTTCGAGCAGATCGTGAAGAAGACCGACCGCGCCGAGCACATGCTCACCGTGTCGGCGCTCACGCAGTTCTTCGTCGCGAGCCTGGTGCTCGCCATCGCCGCGGGCGGCGCGCTGATCAACTTCAAGCTGATCGCGCTGCCGATGTCGGAGATGGTGGGCGCGGGCGATTACCTCACGGCGACGCTGCGCACCTCGGAAGTCGCCGCGCTGGTGATCATCTTCGTGGAGGCCGCGATGGGCCTGTTTCTCATGGAGACCCTGCGCATCACGCACCTCTTCCCGAAGATCCATGGCCTGCCCGAGCGCATGCGCGTGCGCATGATGTGGATCGCGTTCGTGCTGCTCGTGGCGCTCGCCGGCATCGAGGCGGCCCTCGCCCTGATGCGCGACATGCTGATCGCCGACAAGCAGGCGCTGCTGCAGTCGCTCGCCGCCACGCAGGCGGCAGCGCAGGACGGCTGGCTCACGCGCATCCCGACCATCGGCCAGATGCTGCTCGGCTTCATCCTGCCGTTCGCGCTTGCCTTCGTCGCCATTCCGCTGGAGTCGTGGGTCACCTCGGCGCGCACGGTGGGCGGCGCGGCGCTCGTGATGCTGGTGCGTGCGCTGGCGGTGCTGCTGCGCATCACCGGCACGATCGTGCGGCAGCTTGCTCGCGTCCTGGTGACGGTCTACGACATCCTGATCGTGGTGCCGCTGCTGGTGGAGCGCCTGGTGGTCAACGGGCGCGGCGAGGCGGCCTCCAAGCCACTGCGCAAGCCCGCGGGCGTGGACCTTGGCGTGGGAGAACGGTCATGAAGCGGCGCGCGTTCGTTTTCTCGCTGCCGCTTCTGGGGCTTGCCTGGGGCTGCGCCGATTCGCGCAACCACGCGCACGCGGTCTACATGCTGGTGGACACCTCCGGGACGTATGCCGAGGAGATCGGCAAGGCCCAGCAGATCGTCAACTACCTGCTGGGCACGCTGCAGCCCGGGGATTCGCTGGCGGTGGCGCGCGTGAAGAGTCGCAGCTTCAGCGAGAAGGACATCGTCGCCAAGGCGACCTTCGACAGCCGGCCCTCGCAGGCGAACACGCAAAAGCGCGCCTTCAAGCAGCAGGTCGAGATCTTCACGGCCACCGCGCGCGGCAGCGTCTACACCGACATCACCGGCGGCCTCATCCAGGGCGCGATGTTCCTCAACGAAACCGGGGCGGGCCGCAAGACCATCCTCATCTTCTCCGACATGCAGGAGGAGCTGGACAAGGCCACGATGCGCGACTTCCCCATCGACCTCAAGGGCATCCGCGTCGTGGCGGTGAACGTGGTCAAGCTCAAGACCGACAACGTCGACCCGCGGCGCTACCTGGGGCGGCTGGAAAACTGGCAGAAGCGCGTGGTGAATGCCGGCGCGCGCGAGTGGCGCGTGATCAACGACATCGAGCACCTGGACGCCATCCTGAAGAGTTGACGCTCCTAGCGGTCTCGGGCTGAGACCGGGCCACTTCCCCCCCGATAGGCCTGGCCAAGCCCGTTCAAACCCCGCTGCGGCGGGGTTTTTTATTGCCCGGCTTGTGCCGCTGCGCCGCGGCAGCGCGCATCGAGGCAGCCGGCCACGCGTTCGATCAGCGCGTCGCTCATCCCCGGCTGGGGCCGCAGGCGGCCGAAGTAATGGCGGATGCGGCTCGCGGCCAGCACCGGGATTCCCGAGACGTCGGTGCGGCGCACGCGCCAGCCCGGCAGCACCACCACCGGCTGCACGGGCAGCGGCTCGCCGACTTCAGTAGCCAGCCACTCGTGCACGCGCCCCGCCTGCGCGATTGCCTGCTCGAGCGGCGCGGTCTCGCGGCGCCGTGCGAAGCGCAGGCTCGCGCCATCGTAGGTGACCTCGCGCTCGCCCGCTTCGCCGCGCCTGGCGCGCGCCTCGGTCTGCACCGCGAATACGCCGGCAGGCCCGACCAGCACGTGATCGATCTTCGCCGAGCGCTCGCCGAGGGGCACGTCGTGGAACACGCGGTAGCCGTGGCCACCGAGCCCGTTCAGCTCCTGCCCGGCCACCAACTCGGCCTCGTAGCCATAGCGCAGGCGGCGCGCGCGGCGCAGCACGCTCCACAGCCGCCCCAGCACCCAACCCTGCAGCGCCAGCGCCACACCTGCGAGCAGCAGCGTCGCGTCGCGCTCCGGCGCGGCGCCGGTCGCGCCCCACCATGCCGCGTAGCTGCCTGCGGCGAGCGGCACGACGAACAGCCCTAGCGCGGCATACTCGGCCGCGTCCAGCCCGGCGTTCGACAGCGCGTCGCGCAAATGCTGGCCCGGACTGTGCCCGAGTTCGCGCGGCGTCGCGCGCGCGGCGCGGCCGCGCCACACGGCAAGCACCCACAGCGTGCTGACGAACGCGAGCGCGATTCCGGCGAGCGAGATCCAGTGCACGTGCGCGGCAAGTTCCTGCATGCAGAAAATGTACTCCCGCGCGGCGCGAAGGTGTAGCGCAAGACTGTTGCCGATCGGCGACAGCGCGATCGGGCTTCAGTGCGCGTCGATCAGAGCCAGCGCGCGGCCTTCAGCTTCGCTGGCAGGTAGAGCGGGTGAGAGGGCTGTCCCTCAGCGGTAATCCTGAGCGCGTGCAGCGGCACGCCCGCCCCGCGCAGGTTGGCCACCACCGTCGCCGAGCGGTCCAGATGGCCGCCGTGGTTGCCCCAGGCGCAAAGCACCACCGACGACTGGCGGGCGCTGCGCAGGATCGCCTGGTTGTTGCTGCGGCCCACCGGGTCCTCGGCGCGCTTCATGTCCGCGGGATCGGTCGCGCGCCAGGCAAAGAGGTTGGTGACGATCAGCGCGCCGTAGCCCCAGCGCTCAGCGAAATCGCGCGCGCGCGTGCACGAGGGGTCGAGCTGATGCTCGTCGGCGGTGCTCGGGTTGAGCATCAGGAAGTTGGCGACCGGCTTGGACGCATCCCAGCGGCGCCACAGCAGGTAGCGCCAGCGGCGGCAGGCGGAGAAGGTGGCGCCGGATTCGCTGGTGACGACGGGCATCGGTGGGATCGGTAGCGGCGCAGGGGCTGGAAAGCCGCAGTCTACCGGCGCGTGAAGAAACCAGTCCCGGCCTGAGGCCCAGCCGCTGCCGTTGAGACCCCGCTCCTGCGGGGTTTCTTATTTCCGCGGGCTCTCGTCCGCTCAGCCGACGTCGAGCCGCTTCAGGCTTTCCTCGAAGGCGGCGTCGACGATCTTGTCGAAGCCCGCCCGCGGGTCGGAGAGCGCGAGGAGGTCGATGCCGGTCGCCACCGCGCCGAAGAAATCCTTCGTATGCCAGCGGCCTCCCGGCGGCAGCGGCGGCAGGTTGCCGGTGTCCGGCTTCGGGTAGGGGCTCACGTAGAGGTAGGGCTGGGCGTAGTAACCGTCGCCCGGCGAAACGCCGATGCCGATGGAGCGCGCGGACTCCGCAGGCCCCGTCTCCAGCGCAACGAGGATGGCAATGTCGAAATGGTGCGGCCAGCAGCGCACCGGTCCCGGGCCGGGCTTGAAGCGCCGGTACTTCTGCCGCAGCTCTTCCAGCGCTTCCGCTGCGAAGGCAAACCAGAGCGCGAGCGCCGGAAAGCGCAGGGCTTCGTCCGCCGCCCGGCCAAACATCGCGGATGGCGTCTCGTAGGGGAGCTTCGCGCCGGATGCGGGCTTGAGGCCCTCCGCCACAAGCTTGTGGTCGAGCCAACTGCCGACCTCCACATCCGACTTGCCCGTCAGGGGGAGCGCATCGCAGCGCGATTCCGTGGTCAGCACGAGCTCGTGCAGCGCCACGCGCAGGCCGACCCTCACCCCGCCCTGCAACGGCTGGCCGACGAGCGCCGCCATGTCGGGATCCCAGGTGAGGCTGGTATGGCTGTCGTCGGCGGCCGCTTCCAGGTTCGCCCACGCCGCGCGCGCGGGCCACTGGACCGCCCGGTGCGCAAGCGAGCGTGCGGCCGCAAGCGCGGTCGGCTCATGATTGCGAAGCATGGACCAGGAAACCGCCAACCTAACCCCCGAAAGCCAATCTAAGCACTGCCCACCTCTTTATCCCCCAGTCCTATTCTAAACTCCGCGCCTCAATGCCGCTTTTGACCCTCCTTGACGCCCAGCTCGCCTACGGCGATTTCCCGCTCCTCGACCGGGCGGCGTTCTCCATGGAGTCGGGCGAGCGCATCGGCCTGATCGGCCGCAACGGCACCGGGAAATCCTCGCTCCTCACGGTTATTGCCGGCACCTCGGCGCTGGATGACGGCGAGCTGCGGAGGAGCGAGAGCCTGCGCATCGCCTTCGTGGAGCAGGAGCCCAAGCTGCCGCACGCGCCCACGCTGCGTGCAAGCCTCCTGCTTCGCGGACACATCCCTTCGATCCACGACGAGCGCGAGCGCTGGCAGGTCGAGGCGCGGTTGACGGAATTCTTGCACCGCCTGGGCCTGGACGAGGAGCTCTCGCCCGATGCGGCCTCGGGCGGCGAGAAAAAGCGCGCGGCGCTGGCGCTGGCCTTCGCCCTACAGCCCGAGCTCCTGCTGCTCGACGAACCCACCAACCACCTCGATATCGCCGGCATCGAGCAGCTCGAGACCCTGCTCCTCCGGCAGCAGGCGGCGATCGTCGTCACCCACGACCGCGCGTTCCTCGATCGCGTCTGCACGAGGATCCTCGAGCTCGACCGCGGCATGCTGCGCTCCTATCCGGGCAATTACTCCGCCTACGAGCAGGTGAAGGAAAGCCAACTCGCTGCCGAGGCCGTTGCGCAGCGCAAGTTCGACAAGTTCTGGAAAGAAGAGGAGGTCTGGATCCGCAAGGGCATCGAGGCGCGCCGCACGCGGAACGAAGGCCGCGTACGGCGCCTGGAGCGCCTGCGCGAGGAGCGCGCGGCGCGGCGCGATCGCGTGGGATCGGTGAAGCTCTCGCTCTCCGCCGGGCAGCGCTCCGGCAAGCTCGTGGCCGAGCTGAAGGACGTCTGCAAGTCCTTTGCCGGACGTCCCATCGTCAAGGACCTCAATCTCCTCATCAGCCGCGGCGATCGCCTCGGGCTCGTGGGCGCGAACGGCGCTGGGAAAACGACACTCATCAAGCTTATCCTCGGGACGCTCGCGCCCGACTCGGGCAGCGTGCGCATCGGCACCAACGTGCAGCCCGCCTACTTCGACCAGATGCGCGAGGCCCTCGACCCCGAGAAGACCGTCGCCGAGACCATCGCCCCGGGCTCCGACTGGGTGGAACTCTCAGGCGGGCGCAAGCACGTGATGAGCTACCTCGGCGACTTCCTTTTCCCGCCGCGCCGGGCGCAGTCCCCGGTGCGCATGCTCTCAGGGGGCGAGCGCAACCGCCTGCTCCTCGCGCGCCTTTTCGCCAAGCCCGCGAACGTCCTGGTGCTGGACGAGCCCACGAACGACCTCGACATCGAGTCGCTCGAGCTGCTGGAGGCCGCGCTGCAGGACTACGACGGAACCTTGCTCCTGGTGAGCCACGATCGCGCGTTCCTCGACAACGTCGTTACGCAGACCCTC
This sequence comes from Burkholderiales bacterium, assembly GCA_035718125.1. Taxonomy (GTDB): domain Bacteria; phylum Pseudomonadota; class Gammaproteobacteria; order Burkholderiales; family SG8-39; genus JAABQT01. Next base: position 9,716 of record DASTHP010000359.1, read on the forward strand.
GCAGCCGAAGGCGGCGGCGCGTGGAAGGAGTACGTGGGCGGCTACACCGACTGGGTGCGCCAGCGCCCCGCGGCGATGACCGAGGACAAGGCCGGCTCGAAGGCGGCGGCGAGGCAGAAGGAAAAGGTGAAGCTCTCCTACAAGGAGACGCGCGAGCTGGAGTCGTTGCCGAAGGAGATCGAGGCGCTCGAGGCCGAGCAAGGCCTGCTCGCCGCGAAGATGAGCGCGCCGGACTACTTCAGGCAGCCGGCCGAGGCGCTAAGAACGGATCAGAAGCGCAGCGGAGAGATCGAGGCGCTGCTGATGAAGAAGCTCGAGCGCTGGGAGGCGCTGGAGGCCAAGGCTTCGGCGGCGTTCAGCTCTTCCTGAAGCTCGGCAGCAGCAAAGCCAAGCCCGCGACAGCCATCGCAATGCCTCCCGCCCGCACCACGCCGTTTACAGGGCGCGCCGCCCGGAAATTACCTGCACGAGCAGAACGATGACCGCAATGAGCAGCAGGCCGTGGATCAGGCCGCCCAATGTGTTGGCGGTGACCAATCCCAGGAACCACAAAACGACCAGCACGATGGCAATGGTGTAGAGCATGCTTGCTTTCCTTTGTCGTGGCGCAGCCGGTCGCCCGGCTTCGCATGCCGCGATAGTGCCCTAGCCCGCGGAATCGTTCTGTGCGCCACCGCACCGGCCTGGCCGGGCCCACCCCTCGAGCAGCGGCGCTCAGAGCAGAACCTGCTCGGCTGCGACTTGTGAGGGTTTGGGGGTCGGCGACGGCGGCCGAACTTGCGCTCAGCGGCGCTTTGCGCTCTTGGCCTTGCGGCCGTTGCTGCGCTTCTTCGCCGGTGCGGCGCGACTGACTTTACCGCGCAGCGCAACTTTGGGAGCCAGCTTCATCGCCTGCATCGAGGGGAACTGGCCCAGGAGCATCGAACAGCCGGCGGCCAGCCAGTTGGCGTAAACATCTGGCATTGAACTGACAGAGTTAGGTTTCATGGCGCCATGGTCGGCCCTTTGGGGTGGGGCCATCTGTGCGCCAACACACGGGAGTGCTCAGGCCCACATCCCCCTTAGCCTGCCCGCCACATCCACCGCCGGCGTGGCGCCCTGCGGCGCGGCGGCCTTCTCGGGCTCGCCGAAGGCCACTTCGTCGAAGCAGCGCATGACCGCGCGCGTCATGAAGCGACTGCGCGCGCCGTACACGTGCCGGTCGCCCATGCGCGACTGCTGCGTCATGTAGTACTTGAGCGGCGCGACGAGGTCGAGCCTCGTCTTCGCGCGCGTGAGCGCCACGTAGAGCAAGCGCCGCTCCTCCTCGATCGCCTCGGGCTTGCCGGTGGCGAACTCGTTGGGAAAGTTGCCGTCCGACACGTTGAGCACGTAGACCGAGTCCCACTCCTGGCCCTTCGCCGAGTGCACCGTGGAGAGCACGAGGTAGTCCTCGTCGAGTAGCGGGTCGCCGGCGAGATCGGAGCTCGCCGAGGGCGGGTCGAGCGCCATGTCGGTGAGGAAGGATTCGCGCGTGCCGTAGGTCGAGGCAATCCTCTCCAGCTGCACGAGGTCGGCCGCGCGCACTTCGGGGGCGTCGTACTTGCGTTCCATCACCGGCGCGTACCACTCGCGCACGCGCTGCATCTGGCCGCTCCAGGACGCAGCGGGATCGGCGAGGCCGGCGAGCAGCGCGTCGAACTCCATTGAAGGCGTCTTGAGGGCGGACCACGCGTGGGCGGCCGCCTCGAAAGCCATCCAGGCGCGCTCCGCGCTCTTTGGGCCTACGCCCGGCAGCAGCTGCAGCGCGCGCCAGGCCGCCACGCGGTTCCTCGGGTTGTCCGCCCAGCGCAGCACCGCGAGCGCGTCCTTCACGTGCGCAGCCTCGTGGAACTTGAGGCCGCCGTACTTCACGTAGGGAATGTTCCGGCGCACGAGTTCTAGCTCCAGCACGTCCGAGTGGTGCGAGCTCCTGAAGAGCACCGCCTGGCGCTTGAGGTCCACGCCCTCCTCCCGCGCTTCCAGCACCCGCGTCACCACGTACTGCGCCTGCGCCGCATCGTCCGCCACCGTCACATACCGCGGCTTCGGCCCTTCGCCTTTCACCGCGCGCAGTTCCTTCTGGTACTGGCGCGACGCCTCGCGCATCAGCGCGTTCGCCGCATCGAGCACCGCCTGCGAGGAGCGGTAGTTCTCCTCCAACGTGACTACCCTTGGGGTCAGGGCCTCGGGGGTCAGGGCCTCGGGGGTCAGGGCCCGATTCTCGCCTTTTCTTGGTTCTGGGCCCTGACCCCGATTTTCCTCTCCCGCGCCAGCGAACTGTTTAGCGAAATTGAGAATGTTTTCTACCGTCGCCGCCCGAAAAGAATAAATCGCCTGCGCATCATCCCCGACCACCGTCAACCCCTCGCCCGTGGGCCTGAGCTTCCTCAATATCTCCGCCTGCAGCAAGTTCGTATCCTGGTACTCATCCACCAGCACATGGTCGAAGCGCTCGCCGATCTCCTTCGCGAGCGCCGCGTCCTCCATCATCGCGTGCCAGTAAAGGAGCAGGTCGTCGTAGTCGAGCGCCTGGTTGGCGAGCTTGCGCTCCACGTACGCGGCGAAGAGGCGCTTCAAATCCGCCTCCCACTCCTCGCACCACGGAAACGCCTCGCGCAGCGTCGCCTCGAGCGAGCCTTGCGTGTTCACGCGGTGCGAGTAGATCGCCACGCAGGTGTCTTTGCGCGGAAAGCGCTTTTCCGTCTTCGAGAACCCCAGCTCATGCCGCACCACGTCCATCAGGTCCGCCGCGTCGCCGCGGTCGAGCACGCTGAAGCTCTCGGTAAGCCCCACCGCGGCGCAGTGCCGGCGGATGAGGCGGTTGGCCACCGAATGGAACGTCCCGCTCCAGGGCAGGCGCACGCCGCGGTGCGCCTCTGCGACGATGCGCCCCGCCCGGCGCGTCATCTCGAGCGCCGCCCGGCGAGTGAAGGTGAGAAGGAGAATGCGCTCCGGCGCCACGCCCTCGAGAACCAGGTGCGCGACGCGGTGCGCAAGCGTGTTGGTCTTCCCGGTGCCGGCACCGGCGATGATGAGAAGGGGATTCGAAGGCGCGCACGCCGCTTCGCGCTGCCGCTCGTTCAGTCCGGCGAAAGCCTCCGTCGCGCCCATGGGGCGGCACTATAGGCGATTACTGTATATCTATCCAGCCCGGCGCCTTCCGCGGCGGGTGGCTGGGACAGGGCCGCGTCCTACGTGCGCTCGATCTCCAGCCGGTAGGCCTTGCGGCCGCCGCGCGGCGTGTGCTCCACCGCCGGGCAGGTGGCGAGCAGGATCTTCGCCAGCTCCACCGCGCGCACGGCGAGCTGCTGCGCGCCCTCGCGCAGCTCCGCGCTCTTCATCACGTGCTCGACGTTGCGCTCCATGTCCTCGGCCGACCAGCCGCGCGAGTGCGCGATGTAGGGAAACTGCGGGAAGTGAAAGCCGAGCTCGGAGAAAAAGCACAGCATCTCCCCCGCCACGCCCTGCACGTTGTCCTGGCCGCCGGTAATGACGAACGCCGCGACCTTCCTGCGGATGAGCACGCTGTCGCGGATGGTGATCTGGTTCTGGATGCAGTTGAGACGCTCGGCCATCTTGAAGTAAAGCGCGCTCGCCACGCCCCAGCGGATCGGCGTGGCGACCAGCACCACGTCCGCCCAGTGCACCAGCGCTTCGTACACCTGGTCGAGCTCGTCCTTGGCGTCCATCTGCGTGATCGAGCAGGGCCAGGTGCAAGCGTGCGCGCTCTTGGAGTAGTAGCCCTCGCAGTTCCTGAACTTCAGCGCCGAGAGGCGGATGAGCTTCGTCTCGCACTGCAGCGCGTCTCTCGCGTGATCGAGGCTCACCTGCAGCAGCGCATCCGACGTCGAATAGCGCGGGTTCGCCTCGTCCATGTTGGTGGTCGAGATGCCGGCGACGCGGATGCCGCCGGGCGCGCGCTCGATCGGCCTGGCGAGCGGATGCGGATCGTGCGGCTTCTTGTTCCGGCGCGTGGGATTATCCGTGCGCACTTCCAGGCGACCGCCGGCCACGCGCAGCTCGTAGGCCGGGACCTTGTCCGCCTCGAAGCCGGGCTCGCCCTCGCCCGTGCAGCGGTGGAACTTCCAGTTGTGCCACGGGCAGACGATGTAGTCGCCATCGAGCCTGCCCTTGCCGAGCGGGCCGCCCGCGTGGTTGCAGGTGCCGGCAACGATGCCGAACTTGCCGTCCTTGCAGGAGACGGCGAGCTTCTGCCGTCCCAGCGTCGCCTCAGTGAGCTCCTGCTTGCGGAACTCCTCCGCCGGACCGAGATCCTGCCAGTGGGCCTTCTCAGACATGGAGCCTCCTCGGGCGCTCGCCGCCTCTCCTGGCGGATAGTCGCCCGGCGGGATCGCCCCTTACAAGCCCTCCCCGCCCGCCGCCCGTCGGCCTCAGTTCTTGCGATAGAGACCCGCCGCCTTCACCACCGGCTCCCAGCGCTCGAGTTCCGCCTTCATGTGCGTGCCGAATTCCGCGGCGTTGCTGCCGACAGGCTCCGCGCCCGCGTCCATGAGCTTCTGGCGCAGTCCCGCGTCGGCGAACATCTTCACCATGTCGCCGCTGATGCGATCCACGATCTCCTTCGGCAAGCCCGCCGGACCCATCAGCCCGATCCAGGACACGGCCTGGAATCCCGGCAACCCCGCTTCCGCGACGGTGGGCAGCTCCGGGATCGCGGCCGAGCGCGTGGGCTTGGTGACCGCGAGCCCGCGCAGGCGCCCCGCCTTCACGTGGGGCAGCGACGTGATGACGGTGTCGAACATCATCGGGATGTGGCCGGCGACGAGATCCGCCAGCGCGGGCGCCGTGCCCTTGTACGGCACGTGCACGATGTCGATGCCGGCCTGCATCTTGAAGAGCTCGCCGGCGAAGTGCGCCATCGTGCCGTTGCCAAACGAGCCGTAGTTCAGTTTGCCCGGCTGCGCCTTGGCAAGCGCGATCAGCTCCTGCACCGAATTGGCCTTCACCGACGGGTGCACTACGAGCATGAGCGGCGAGAAGCTCACGAGCGAGAGCGGCGTGAAATCCTTGAGCGGGTCGTACGGCGGCTCCTTGCGCGTGAGCACGCCCACCGCGTGCGGTCCGCTCGCGCCCATGAGCAGCGTGTAGCCGTCGGGCGCGGACTTGGCGACCGCCTCCGAGCCGAGCATGCCGCCCGCCCCGCCGCGGTTGTCGATCACCACCGGCTGGCCGAAGCTCTCGCCCAGCTTCTGGGCGACGATCCTCGCCTGCACGTCGGTCGGGCCGCCCGGCGGGAAAGGTACAACCATCTTCACCGGCTTCGACGGATAGCCCTGCGCGAAAGCCTGGCTGACAGCGAGCGCGCCGAGCGCTGCGGCGGCGGCCACACTGCGGATGAAGCGCCTGCGGATCATGCTCATGGTCGTTCTCCTCTGGAGTGGTTGGCGCGGGCTGTTGGCCGCCCGTTCATCGATTGGCGTGCAGCACGGCGAGCGCGTCGCCTGCGACGACGCCCTGGCCCTGCGGCCGCACGAATAGCGGATTGATGTCGAGCTCGGCGAGGCGCCCGCGCAGCCCCCACGCGGCCTGCGACACGCGCGCGACCGCGCGCGCGAGCGCCTCCACGTCCGTCGGCGGCCGGTTGCGGAAGGCGCCGAGCAGGCGCGCGCCCTTGAGCTCCGCGATCATCTCGCGCGCCTCGGCCTCGTCGAACGGCGCCACGCGGTAGGTCACGTCGCGCAGGGCTTCCGCGGCCACGCCGCCGAGCCCCAGCGCCACGGTCGGGCCGAACACCGGGTCGTCGGTCACGCCGAGCAACATCTCCACGCTGTCGATGACCATCTCGCAGACCAGCACGCCCTCGATGCGCGCCTGCGGCGCGTAGGCGAGCGCGCTGCGCGTCACCTCCTCGACCGCCGCGGCAAGCTCCGCCGCATTGCGAATGCCAAGCGCCACGCCGCCCGCCTCGCTCTTGTGCGCGATGTCGGGCGAGGCGATCTTCACTGCAAACGGGTAGCGCAGGCTCCTTGCCGCCGCCACGGCATCGGCACCGGGCGGCACCAGCACGTCGCGTGTCGTCGCAATGCCCCAGCCGGCGATCAGCGCCTTGCTCTCGGCTTCGGAGAGAGCGCCCGGCTGCCCTCGCGGCGCCGCCGGCGCATCGCGGGTCTCGGGAAAGAGCGCGCCGCGCGCCGCTGCGCGCCCGCGGAACTGCGCGAAGCGCGCAAGCGCCGCCGTCGCATTCGCCAGCCGCACGGGCGAGCTGAAATACGGAATGCGCGCCTCCTCCACGAGCCGGTAGGCGGCCTCCGCGCGATGCCGCCGCGCGGTCCAGGCGAGCATCACGGGCTTGTCCGACTTCGCCGCCGCTTCGGCCACCGTGCGGTTGCAGGCGAGCGCGATCTCGCCCGAGAGCCCGGCGTAGAGCACGCCGAGCTGATCCACGTTCGGGTCGGCGAGCACCAGCTCCACCGCGCGCATGAAGGCGCTGAGGTCGTTGAAGACGTCCGCGGTCACGTCCACCGGGTTGCGCGGCGAGCCGAAGGCCGGCAGCACCTTGGCGAGCGCCGCCTCGGTCTCGGGGGCGAGCGTCGCCATCTCCAAGCCGAGCTCCGCGCAGCGGTCTGCAAAGAGGATGCAGGAGCCCGCCGACGAGCCCATCGCCGCGACACGCTTGCCCTTGGGAAGCCTGCCGGCCAGAAAGGCGCGCGTGCAATCGGAGATCTCGTCGATGTCGCGCACTTCGAGGATGCCCGCCTGCCGGTACGCGGCGCGGTACACGTCGTAGCTGCCGGTGAGCGCCGCGGTGTGCGAGAGCGAGGCCTTCTTGCCGGCATCGCTGTTTCCCGTCTTCCACATGAGGAGGGGCTTGCCCGCGCGCACCGCGCGATCGGCCACGCGCATCAGCGCGCGGCCGTCGCGCACGCCCTCGATGTAGCCTACGAGGATGCTCGTGCCTTCGTCCTCCACGTAAGCGTCGAGGAGCTCGGGCGTGTTGAGGTCGGACTCGTTGCCCGAGGACACGATGTAGCGAAAGCCCACGCCCGCGGCCTCGCACTGCGTGACGATGCCGAAGCCGAAGCCGCCGCTTTGCGACACCGTGGATACCGAGCCTTGCTTCAGCTCGGGCTCGAGGCCGAGCACGCCGAAGGTCGCGTACATGCGATTCGCGAGATTGAGGTAGCCCTGGCAGTTGGGGCCGATCAGGCGGATGCCCTGCTCGCGCGCCACGGCGAGCATCTCGCGCTCGAGCGCCGCGCCGGCCTCGCCCGTCTCGCGAAAGCCGGAGCTCAGCACGATGGCGAAGCGCACGCCCTTCGCGCCGCAGTCGCGCAGCGCATCCGGCACCGCGCGCGCATTCACGGCGATGAGCGCCACGTCGCACGGCCCGTCGATCGCGCGCGCGTTCGGGTAGCACTTGAGGCCTGCGATCTCCTCGTAGTTCGGGTTCACCGGGTACACCTTGCCCGGGTAGCCGTAGGTGGAGAGGAACTT
>DASTHP010000360.1:0-3636 GCA_035718125.1 Burkholderiales bacterium
CCGCCGCGCAGTTGAAGTTGCCCCGCGCGCGGCCTTGGCGCACTTCAACCTCGGCATCGCGTACGCTGGCTTTGGCGATGTTGCCGGCCCTCAGGAAACGCAGGTTTCTGACCAGATGTGAGGTCATGCAGCCGGCCGGTGGGCAGGCGGCGCTCGCGAGTAGGGGTGGTCCCGTTCTCGCGAGCGGCGCGCAGGTGTTGGGCGGGGAGGCTACCAGTCGCCCGCTCGTTGGTGGAGTTGCAGGGCGAGCTGGTCCAGCTCGCGGTACCCCGGAGGTCGCTGCAAGACCTCGCGCAGGATCGGGACGAAGTAGTGAAGCGATCTGACGGGCGGCATGGGAGTGGAGAAGCCGTTGTGCAGGACGCGTCGAGCGGCTCCGAGGAGTAGGGCGTTGCGCACAGCGTAAAGTGGGACGCCCTGGTCGAAGAGCTGAAGTGCGAGGTCGCGATCGGTTTGGCGGACGCGGCCGAGGACGGTGGGGGTGGAGCGGTAGAGGCGGATGACCTCGGCGGCGTAGTGCTGTCGGGGGCAGAGCGTGCTCACGAGCGGCGCTTCTTTCGGCGTTCGGCGGCGGCGCGCTGACTTTCGTGGACGCGGTAGCTCGGCCCCTCGATCATGGTGACGTCGGCGTAGTGGGTGAGCTTGTCGAGCAGTGTGGCAACCGAGGTGGCGTTGGGAAAGACGGTGTTCCAGTCTCGGAAGGCGAGATTCGTGGTGAGCAGGATCGAGCGTGGGCCGGTGTCGCGCGCGCCGGGGCGTTCGTAGCGGCGGTCGACGACACGGTAGAGCAGGTCGGCGGCGTGGGAGTCGTAGGCGAGATAGCCGACCTCGTCGATGACGAGTAGCGCCGGGCGTACGTAGCGGCCGACGGCCCGGCGCAGGGTTTCCGGGGATCGGGAGCGCAGATCCTCGATGATCTCCGCGGCGGTGGTGAAGAGGACGGAGTAGCCGGCCATCACGGCCTGGTGAGCGACGTTCTTGGCGATCATGGTTTTGCCCAGGCCGTTGGATCCGAGCAGGACGAGGCTGCGTCCGTCGCGGATGAATTCGAGGGTGAAGGCGCGCTCGACGAGATCGCGTTCGATCTTCTTGGGCCAGTTCCAGTCGAAGTCGGCGAGAGGCTTGAAGCGGCCGATGCGGGCGCGCTGAAGACGGCTTTGCAGGCTGCGGCGGGTCTTGTCGGCCTGTTCCAGGCGGGCGATTTCCTCCAGCATCTGCACGCTTGACCAGCGGCCCTTGGTGGCGCGGGCGAGGAAGTCCTCGAGCGACGCGCCGATGGCGATCAGGCCGATCTTGGAGAGTTGGGTGGCCAGATCAGTCCTGGTCGTCGTCGTCGTTTCGAGAGAGCTCATCGTAGATCTCCGCGAGATGGGGTTTGACGTAGAGGTCCTTGAGGTCGGGGCGGCGGGAGAGGTCGACGGGCAGCGGCGGACGGGTCTTGGCCGCCCGGCGTCGTCTGCCGAGCAGGAAGCTGACCGAGCTCAGCCGTGGTGTGTCCCGGGCGAGCGCCTCGTCGACGACGGTACGGAGTTCTCCGGCGCCGTACTCGTCGAGGAGCTGGAGGAGTTTCTCGGTGAGGACCGCGACCGACTCGCCGCGCTCGAAGGCGGCCTCGAGAAAGGCTTCGGCGGCGGGAACCGCGGCGATCAGTCGGGCCGCTGGGGTGGAGCCGCGGGCACGTTGCTTCTCGCGTAGCAGAGCATCAATGTGGGCGGCGTCCTCGATCCGTTGCTGGCGATCGTAACTGCGGCGGTGAGCGGCGATCTCGGCGGTGCCGTCGAGCACACGCAGCGAGTGCTCCGAGGCCACGAGCGTGAGATCGCGCCCCACCGCGCTGGGCGGAATCGAGTAGTCGTTGAGGTCGAAGCGCAGGTAGATCGTCTTGCGGGCGTGGACGGCGACGACGAGGTCCGTCTCGAACGGGTGTGCAGGCAGCGGGAGGAGCCGTGGCGCCTCCTCGGCGAAGGCCTCAGCCACGCTGCGACGCTGATCGGCGGGCCAGCGACGCGGCTGCGAAACCTCCTCACACCACTCGCGCGCCTGGCGGTTGAGGTCGGCCACGCTCGCGAACGAGCGTGCCGCAAAGAACGAGTCCCGGACATAGCGAATGGCCCGCTCCACCCCACCCTTCTCGTTTCCGCGTGCCACTCGGCAGGCCCGTGGGACGAAGTGGTAGTGGGCGCACAGCTCGAGCAGACGAGGGTTGAAGCGCACCGCCTCTGCGTGACGCGCGAGCACCGCGGCCTTGAGGTTGTCGTAGAGGCAGACGCGGGGGACCCCGCCGAAGAGGGTGAAGGCCTCCACGTGCCCCCGCAGGAAACTCTCCAGCGTCTGGTCGAGGAAGAAACGCAGGAAGATCAGCCGCGACCAGACCAGCACCATCACGAAGGCGGACAGCGCACGCCGCGCCGTGCCCACCATGACGTGGCCGAAGCTCGCCCAATCGACCTGAGCTTCTTCCCCAGGAAACGTCCGGCGACGTAAGAACGCCTCGCGCGGGCGCGGGCGCAGTTGGGCCACCTTGCGCCGCACTTGTCGCGGGCTGAGCGTACAGCCGCGCGCCCGCAGCATCTGCCACAGCCGCGTGCTCGTCAGCCGCGGGTAGCGCTCCAGCGTCTCCCGCGTGAACTCCAGGTACGGGTCGAGCCCACTCGCACGGGCGCTCGGCTCGGGCGGGGCGTGCTCCTTCAAGGCCCGCTCCACTGTCTCGTGGTGCAGGCCCAGTTGCGCGGCGATCGTCCCCACCCGCCAGCCCTCGGCGTGGTGAAGGTGACGAATGCGCGCCACCGTCTCGGCATCGATCACGTTTGCCTCCTCCCCGGAAGTCGATGAAGGGGCCGGTGCGTCCGCAGATGACGCACACCGGCACCCCGCGTCGCGCCAGCTCCGCACTGAAAGCCATGGCTTCCCGATGCGGCTCCGACGCACACGACTCCGGCAAGGTAGGCAAGTCGCACCCACCCGGTGAAGACTGATCCGTCATCGAATCGCAGCGCAGCGCCAGCCGCCTGCAATAGGCGGCCTGGTGGTCCGCGTGGTCAGCCAGTCCCTCCGGGCTCTGCTGGTGACGGCGGTTCGCTCGCCGCCGGCTCTCGACGCGACCGGCTTGACGACACTCGCTACCGCAGTAGCGCTGCCCGCGGTAGCACGACCAACAGATCGCGAACGGCGCCCGGCACCGCACGCAACTGAGCAGGTACAGGAAGATGCCTATGACCAGCCGCTTGCCCAAAATCTCCACCCGAGTGGACAAGCCGGCGCGTCGGTGCAATGCTCCCCGCGCCCAATAGCCTCCCGCCCAAGGAGGCGACTTTCGCACCCTGCCCCGGCCGGGCCACAACCCGCCGGGGCACCTTCTTTCGCGAGCGCGAAGACTACCTCATCCCGCCCCGGCGCGCCTTCGGCGCGGATGACCGATCTGATCTACGGGCTACTGGTCAGAAAACCGCGGTTCGCGGTGACCGCCTACACCGTAGTAGGCACCGCCGACTTCGACACAGCCGTCCAGGTTCACCGTGCGCTGGCCGAAGCGGTAGTAGCGAAACGGCTCGAGCGGCAGCGCGCGTAGCGCGGGTTGCTCCTCGGCAAACATGACCGCCACCTGACGCTTGGTGGTGCCGTGAATGCGCTTGTCCC
>DASTHP010000361.1:0-2816 GCA_035718125.1 Burkholderiales bacterium
CGATGCGCCGTTCTGCGCGTGCGCCGGCGCCCCGAACAGCGCGTTTCGCGAGATCGCCGAGAACATGCAAAGCCTATGGGACGCCTGCCTGCGCCGCCTGGAGCAGGAGCTTCCCGCGCAACAGTTCAACACCTGGATCCGCCCGCTCGGCACCGAGTCCGGCGCCGCTGGCGCCGATACGCTGGTGCTCACCGCGCCGAACCGCTTCGTGATGGAGCTGGTGCGCGAGCGCTTCGCCTCGCGCATCGAGCGCCTGGCCGCGGAAGCCGCGGGCCGCGAGCTCGCCCTGCGACTGGTGCTGGCGCGGGGCGCGGAGGCGCCGCCGCGGGCCGTCGCCCCACGCGGCGCCGGCGAGGCGCCCCCTGCGCTCGAGCGCGCGCGGCTCAACCGCCTGTTCACGTTCGACAGCTTCGTCACCGGCAAGGCCAACCAGCTTGCTCGCGCCGCCGCCATCCAGGTCGCGGAAAACCCGGGGATCTCCTACAACCCGCTGTTCATCTACGGGGGTGTGGGCCTGGGCAAGACCCACCTGCTGCAGGCGATCGGCAACCACCTTGCCGAGCAGCGCCCGCAGGCGAAGCTGCGCTATACCCACGCCGAGCAGTACGTGACCGACGTGGTGCGGGCCTACCAGCAGAAGTCCTTCGACGAGTTCAAGCGCTACTACCATTCGCTCGATCTGCTGCTGATCGACGACATCCAGTTCTTCTCCAACAAGGGCCGCACCCAGGAGGAGTTCTTCTACGCCTTCAATGCGCTGGTCGAGGCCCACAAGCAGATCGTGATCAGCTGCGACACCTACCCGAAGGAGATCGCCGGGATGGAGGAGCGCCTGATCTCGCGCTTCGGCTGGGGGCTGACCGTCGCCATCGAGCCGCCGGAGCTCGAGATGCGCGTGGCCATCGTGCTGAAAAAGGCCGAGGCCGAGGCGGCGCCGATCTCCGAGGAGATCGCGTTCTTCATCGCCAAGAACATCCGCTCCAACGTGCGCGAGCTCGAAGGCGCACTGAAGAAGGTGCTCGCCTATTCCCGCTTCACCGGCCGCGAGATCTCGCTCGACCTCGCCAAGGAGGCCCTGCGCGACATCCTCAACGTCGCCAGCCGGCAGATCAGCGTGGACGGCATCCAGAAGACGGTCGCCGAGTACTTCAAGCTGAAGATCTCCGACATGCACTCCAAGAAGCGCAGCCGCAACATCGCGCGGCCGCGCCAGGTCGCGATGTCGCTCGCCAAGGAGCTCACGCCGATGAGCCTGCCCGAGATCGGCGAGGCGTTCGGCAACCGCGATCACACCACGGTGCTGCATGCCTGCCGCACGATCTCGACCCTGCGCAAGAAGGATTCGGCGCTCAACCGGGACTACCTGGTGCTCGAGCAGGTGCTCAAGGGATGAATGCCGTCCCTGGCGACTCGCGTGTATAGGCTGTGGATTTGCTTTGCGCGGATTGTGCGCAAAACGCCTTTCGCGGCTCTCGCCGGATTTCATCCCATTGCGCGCACAGGCCACCCACAGCTTCTCCCGCGCGAATTCGGCCGCCAAGTGCGTGCGCGCAAAGCAGAATTCGACTTGTCCCGCGACGGCGGCCTGCTCTATTAACTACTACTAGGAATAAATAATGGTCTTGGTAAAAGCGAAACGCGACGAGCTGCTCGCCCCGCTTTCGGCCGTCAGCGGGATCATCGAGCGCCGTCATACGCTGCCGATCCTGTCGAACGTGCTCGTGGAGCGTATCGACGGCGTGCTGTCGTTCCTCGCCACGGATATCGAGATCCAGATCACGTCGCGCTCCAGCCTTGCGGCGGGCGCTGACGCCAAGCCGCTGACGGTGGGCGCGCGCAAGCTCGTCGACATCCTGCGCGCGCTGCCCGACGGCGCGGAAGTTACCCTGCAACAGCAGGACAAGCGCCTGCAGGTCAAGGCCGGCAAGAGCCGCTTCACGCTGCAGACGCTGCCGGCCGAGGACTTTCCCAAGCTCGCCAGGCCCGCGGGCGACGTGACGCGGTTCGCCCTGCCGCAGAAGGCCCTGCGCAGACTGCTTGGCCTGGTGCAGTACGCGATGGCGCAACAGGACATCCGCTACTACCTCAACGGCCTCCTGGTGCTGGTAGAGGACCAGCAGCTGCGGCTGGTGGCCACCGATGGCCATCGGCTCGCCTATGCCGCCATGCCCCTGGCCTCGAGCCTGCCGCGGCAGGAGGTCATCGTGCCGCGCAAGACCATCCTCGAGCTCTCGAAGCTTCTCGCCGACAGCGACGAGGAGGTGAGGATCGAGCTCTCGGCGGGCCAAGCGGCGTTCGGTTTCGGCGCCGTCGAACTGGTCTCCAAGCTGGTGGACGGCAAGTTTCCCGATTACACGCGCGTCATCCCGACGCAGCACAAGAACCGGCTGAGCCTGGACCGCGAGTTGCTGCGCCAGTCGCTGCAGCGCGCCGCGATCCTGTCGAACGAGAAATTTCGCGGCGTGCGCTGGGTGTTGACCGACGGCAGCCTGAAAGTCGTGTCGTCGAACGCCGAGCAGGAAGAGGCGCAGGAGGAGCTCGAGGTCGAGTACCGGGGCGATGCGCTGGACATCGGCTTCAACGTCAACTACCTGCTCGATGTGCTGAACAACGTGAGCGCCGCGCAGGTGGAGTGCCAGTTCGGCGACGCCGCCTCCAGCGCGCTGCTGCAGTTTCCGGCGGAGCCGGATTTCAAGTACGTCGTCATGCCGATGCGCATCTGAGGAAGGAAGCCCGAGTGGGAGAACCCGAGCAGCAACTGCCCGACGCGAACGACTACGACTCCGACAGCATCAAGGTGCTGAAGGGGCTGGAGG